>JAGCYM010000074.1 GCA_017960805.1 Ruminococcus sp. | reverse complement strand
TCATCAACCATATCGCATTTGTTTAAGAATACAACAAGGTTAGGAACACCAACTTGACGAGCAAGTAGGATGTGTTCACGAGTTTGAGGCATTGCACCATCTGTAGCAGCAACAACAAGGATTGCGCCATCCATTTGAGCAGCACCAGTGATCATGTTCTTTACATAGTCAGCATGGCCGGGGCAGTCAACGTGTGCATAGTGACGCTTGTCTGTCTCGTACTCAACGTGAGCTGTATTGATTGTGATACCACGCTCTCTCTCCTCAGGAGCCTTATCGATCATATCGTAAGCCTCGTACTGAGCCTGACCCTTCATAGCAAGAGTCTTTGTGATAGCAGCTGTAAGAGTGGTCTTACCGTGGTCAACGTGTCCGATAGTACCAATGTTTACATGGGGTTTGGTTCTTTCAAATTTAGCCTTAGCCATTGGAAATTTCCTCCTTAATATAGAAAAATACAGAAATCTGTAAATACATTATAACAGATTGTTCTGGTAAATTCAAGTGTTTTGGAGAATTTTATTTCTCCAGAACACATGATTTTGTTAATAATTGCCTTTTAAGCCACAAGTTCGGAATATAAGGACTTAGTTCTTGCTTCTTGAAGCCATGATTTTCTCGGCAATGCTCTTTGGTACTTCCTGGTAGCTGTGTGGCTCCATTGTGTACTGACCACGTCCCTGTGTGTTGGAACGGAGGTCTGAAGTATAGCCGAACATTTCTGAAAGCGGAACAAGAGCGTCAACCTGAACGGAACCTGTTCTAGCTTCCTGACCCTGGATCTGTCCACGACGTGAACTGAGGTCACCGATTACTGTACCTGTGTAATCATCAGGAACGATTACAGCAACCTTCATAACAGGCTCCATGAGAATTGCGTTAGCCTGCTTGAGAGCTTCCTTGAACGCGATAGAACCAGCGATCTTGAATGCCATTTCTGAAGAGTCAACTTCATGGTAAGAACCATCATAAAGCTCAACCTTAACGTCAACTACTTCGTAGCCAGCAAGTATACCGGACTTCATAGCGCCCTGGATACCAGCGTCAACAGCAGGGATGTACTCCTTCGGGATAGAACCGCCGACAACAGCGTTCTTGAACTCGTAACCCTTACCTGACTCATTAGGCTCTACGCGGATCTTAACATGACCATACTGACCAGAACCACCAGACTGTTTCTTGTACTTGTAGTCAATGTCAGCAGTGCCCTTGATTGTTTCCTTATATGCAACCTGTGGAGCACCAACATTAGCCTCAACCTTGAACTCACGGAGGAGACGGTCAACGATAATGTCGAGGTGAAGCTCACCCATACCAGCGATGATAGTCTGACCAGTTTCCTCATCAGTCCATGTCTTGAATGTAGGATCCTCTTCAGCAAGTTTTGCAAGAGCGATACCCATCTTTTCCTGACCAGCCTTTGTCTTAGGCTCGATAGCGAGCTGGATAACAGGCTCCGGGAATTCCATGGATTCGAGAATGATCGGGTGCTTATCATCACAAAGTGTATCACCTGTGGTTGTATTCTTAAGACCAACTGCAGCAGCGATATCGCCGGAGTAAACAGTTGTGAGGTCTTTTCTGTGGTTAGCGTGCATCTGAACAATACGTCCGAAACGCTCCTTGCTGTCCTTTGTAGCATTCAGAACTGTGTCGCCCTGGTTGATAACACCAGAGTAAACACGGAAGAACGCGAGCTTACCAACGAACGGGTCAGTAGCGATCTTGAATGCGAGAGCTGCAAATGGCTCATCATCAGAAGAAGGTCTTTCTTCCTCAGCGTCTGTATCAGGATTTACACCCTTGATAGCAGGAACGTCGAGTGGAGAAGGCATATAGTCGATGATAGCATCGAGGAGCTTCTGAACGCCCTTGTTCTTGTATGAAGTACCGCAGCAAACAGGTACCATCTCGTTTGCGATAGTAGACTTTCTGATGCAGCTCTTGATCTCTTCCTGAGTAAGCTCTTCGCCATCAAGATACTTCATCATGAGTTCTTCGTCCTGCTCTGCAACGTGCTCAACCATATCATCGTGATACTTCTGAGCAAGTTCCTTCATATCCTCAGGGATATCTTCAACCTTGATATCTGTACCAAGGTCATTTGTATAAATGTAAGCCTTCATCTCAACGAGATCTATAAGGCCCTTGAATTCGTCCTCAGCACCGATAGGGAGCTGGATCGGAACTGCATTACACTTAAGTCTGTCCTTCATCATGTCAATAACACGATAGAAGTCGGCACCCATGATATCCATCTTATTTACATAAGCCATACGGGGTACCTTGTAGTTATCAGCCTGACGCCATACAGTTTCAGACTGTGGCTCAACGCCTCCCTTTGCACAAAGAACAGTTACAGAACCGTCAAGTACACGGAGTGAACGCTCAACCTCAACAGTGAAGTCAACGTGTCCGGGAGTGTCGATGATGTTAAGTCTGTGGCCTGCCCAGTAGCAAGTAGTAGCAGCTGATGTGATTGTGATACCACGCTCCTGCTCCTGCTCCATCCAGTCCATTGTAGCGGATCCTTCGTGAGTCTCACCGATCTTGTGGTTTACACCGGTGTAGAAAAGGATACGCTCGGTAGTTGTAGTCTTACCAGCATCGATATGAGCCATGATACCAATATTTCTGGTGTTTTCAAGTGAACAATCTCTTGCCATAGTATCCTCCTTAGGCTCTTACCAGCGGTAGTGAGCAAACGCCTTGTTTGCTTCAGCCATCTTGTGAGTATCGTCACGCTTCTTGCAGGCACCGCCTGTTCCGTTGAGCGCATCGAGGATCTCACCGGCAAGTCTTTCCTTCATTGTCTTCTCGTTTCTCTCTCTGGAATACTTTGTAATCCAACGGAGACCGAGTGTCTGACGTCTCTCAGGTCTAACCTCCATAGGTACCTGGTAAGTAGCACCGCCGAGACGACGAGCCTTTACTTCGAGCTCAGGCATGATATTCTCCATAGCCTGCTCAAATACCTCCAGAGCGTCCTTGCCTGTCTTTTCAGCTACGATGTCAAATGCACCGTAAACGATCTTCTGTGCAACACCCTTCTTACCATCAAGCATAATGTTGTTGATAAGGCGTGTTACGAGCTTTGAGTTGTATACAGGATCCTGTAATACATCACGCTTTGCGATATTACCTCTTCTTGGCATTTCGCTTCCCTCCTTCACATAGATTCATGAATTCATAGGTACTCGTACCGTCACGGTTACTGCTTCCCATACGAAAGCTCCGCTTCGCCGCACGGTATGTTTGCAGCCAATGCAGAGGAAATATACAGCAATCTATATATCATCTCCGCATTATTCTGCGGTAGTAGTTATCCTATTTTAATAATGTGTGCGGTTAAGTTTATACAGCATATCCGCATGCTGTGCAGAGAATCTTACTTCTGCTTTGGCTTCTTAGCACCGTACTTGGAACGAGCCTGGTTACGGTTTGCAACACCCTGAGCATCAAGAGCGCCTCTGATGATGTGGTAACGAACACCAGGGAGATCCTTAACACGTCCGCCTCTGATAAGAACAACACTGTGTTCCTGAAGGTTGTGGCCGATACCAGGAATGTAAGAAGTTACTTCGTAACCGTTTGTGAGCTTAACTCTTGCGATCTTTCTCATAGCTGAGTTAGGCTTCTTAGGTGTAGCCGTTCTTACAGCTGTGCAGACGCCTCTCTTCTGAGGAGAGCTCTGGTCAATCTGAGTCTTCTTCTTAGCATTGTAACCCTTCTGAAGAGCAGGAGCTGTGGACTTGGACTCAAGATCCTTTCTTCCCTTACGTACTAACTGGTTAAATGTAGGCATGATTTTCCTCCTTTTTTAAATATTATGCGTGCATAATACAGCACACTAAAATATTATATCCAAAAAAAGGCGGCTTGTCAAGAGAAAATCTCCAAAAAGCCGCTCTTTTCGTCATATTTGGTTATTTGCACAGTCCCGCTGATAGTATCGGGAGTCATATAGGGCAAAATTGCTTTCTTTGCCATGTTTTAGTCTCTTTTTCTAGCAAAAAGAAGAATCAGAGGATATATCTCCAGTCGTCCCAGGAGCATATCAAAGCACAGCACTACCTTTGAGAATGAATCCAAACTGCCCAGGTTACCCGAAGGACTGAATCTGCCGACACCGAATCCGATATTGTTCATACAGGTGATTACCGCTGAAAGGTTTTCCTCTATGGAGAAACGGTCATGCGAAATAAGAAGGACCGACAGAGCCATAAGCATCATAAAGAGTATGAAATAGTTTGTAGCTCCACGGACCACATCCTTTTCAACTGGTTTTCCGTCCATCTTGACTGTAGCAACGGTACGTGGACTGACAATATATTTGAGTTCACGGATACCCGTCTTTACGATAATCATAATACGTGCAACCTTCATTCCTCCGCCCGTCGAACCCGCACATGAGCCGACAAACATCAGCAGCAGCAACAGAGTCTGGGCAAATACGGGCCATTGTCCCGTATCAGTCGTAGAGAAACCGGCTGAAGTTATTGTAGAAGCAACCATAAAGAATGATCTTCTGAGCGCCTCCGGTAATGTATCATACTGTTTCATGACAGTAAGTGTAATGATACCTGTCGCGAGTATGATAGTGCCGAAGTATACACGTACTTCCTCATTCTTGTAGGCAAGTGAAGCCTTCTTTATCAGAATGTAATAATAGAGGTTGAAATTGACACCGAAGAGTATGATAAATACCGCAACGACCATTTCAACAAAAGGGCTCTGATAGTGGCCTATACTGTTATTCCACATTGAGAATCCACCTGTACCGGCAGATGAACAGGCATGTACCACAGCATCATACAGAGGCAGTCCGCCGATCATGAGCAGTCCGGCCTCAGAAAGCGTAAGTGCGATATATATGCCATATAGGATCCGCGCAGATAAGCTTGACTTTGAAACGAGTCTTCCTACGTTCGGACCTGCACACTCCGCGCGCATCATATGCATAGTTCGCGAGTCGTTGCTCGACATTATGGCAAGCACGAACATCAGAACTCCCATACCGCCTAACCAGTGAGTAAATGCTCTCCAGAAGAGACAGGTGCGTGACATTGCTTCAACGTTGCCGAGAACAGTTGCTCCGGTGGTTGTGAAGCCGGAAACAGTTTCGAACAGCGCATCAAAATAATTGGGTATCTCACCCGAGATAACAAATGGAAGTGCGCCTATTGCAGACATCGCGATCCAAGATGCAGCAACGCTCACAAATCCCTCCATCGAATAAACAGTGTTATCCTTTGGCTTTTTTATCGTGAACGAAAAAGCTATCAACATCGTTATCACAAATGGAATCAGAAAGGAAAGCAATATATGATGCTCATGATATATGAGCCCCACAGCTATCGGAAGAAGCATACACAATCCTACTACCTTCAGTATCTGACCCATTATATAGGTTATCATTCTGTAGTTCATTATGTTAGCGTATAATCTCCAATTATTCGAATATTTCCTTGAGATCACCAAAACCTCGGTTTGTGGTGACAACAACAACACTGTCATTAACTTTGAGGCAGTCATCACCCTTTGGAATGATGAGTTCATTTCCTCTTACGATGCTGGCAATAAGGATGCCTTTTCTCAGTTTCAGTTTCTTGAGCGGAACATCAACATAGTCCTTATGCTCACGAATAACAAATTCGATTGCCTCAAGTTTATCATTAACAAGTCTGTAAAGCGTGGTAATGTTATTACCGGCTGAATTCTGTTTAGCGCGGACATACTGTAATATCTGGTTTACCGTGATTCCCTTTGGCGAAATAATACTGTCAAGGTCAAGGGTATCCGTAAGCTGCATCAGCGTCATACGGTTAACCTTCGTAACAACTTTTTCAACCCCGTTATTCTTGGCAAGCAGTGACAGAAGAATATTCTCTTCGTCGATTCCTGTCAGAGTAACAACAGCATCAGCGTCATAGACACGCTCCTCCTTAAGGATATCATGATCAGTGCCGTCTGCGCAAATGATATTTACCTTGTTTAGACGCTGACTTAGTTCAACACAGCGCTTTTCATCAATTTCTATTATCTTAACCTTAACTCCCATTTCACGCAGCTGCTGAGCAAGGTGATAACCGACTCTTCCGCCTCCGATAAGAACTGCTGACTTAACTCGCTTTTCTCTGTAAGCAGCACTTATGCTCTTGAAAAACTTTACCATGTTGCTGTGAGAAGCTGTCATGTGTATCTTGTCTCCGGCCTTAAGAATGAAACTTCCGTCCGGAATCACGACATCATCACCGCGCTGCACCGCACAAATAAGAACATCAAGCCTTAATCTTCGTGAAAGCTGTACAAGTGCTGTATTATCAAGAATACTGCCGCTTGTAATGCGTATCTCTGCAAGGTCAACTCTTCCCTTGGCAAACGATTCTATGTTGATTGCTTCAGGATAACGCAGTACCTTAGCTATCTCGTTTGCTGCGTTATAATCAGGATTAACCATCATACTGATACCAAGCTCTTCACGCATGAATACCAGCTGTTTATCAAATTCAGGGCTTCTGACACGTGCGATACAGTGACGTGCCTTCATTTTCTTTGCTATAAGACAAGACAGGATATTAACCTCGTCTGAACTTGTTACCGCAATAAATATATTGCATCTGCCAACACCCGCTTCATCAAGAACATCGGTCTGAAGACAATTTCCAGCAATACCCTTTAAGTCAAAGTCGTTGACTAATGAATTTATCTTAACTTCATTACTATCAATGACCGTTACTTTGTGCTCATCACAAAGCACTTCGGCAAGAGCACTTCCAACTTTGCCGCCGCCGACTATGATAATTTCCATAAATCCTCCAGAAAATATCAATAAAAATTATTTAGGTATACAACCTCAGAGTAATTATAACTCCAATTAAAAGATTTGTCAAGTAGATTATATGTACCGGATTATCAACTAATTCACGTACATTTGCAAGCAATATCCAATAGTTATTCTTTCATCATTTTTTCATTATGAAGTGTCAGAACTATATTATGCAGAGAAATACTTAAGGGCGGATTTTCTCCGCCCTTAGTTCATTATTCTTTTTATGAAGCCTTTCAGATCTTAACCATCAGTGCAACTGAATGCGCGGAGATTCCAAGTTTCTCTCCCGTGAAACCAAGTTTCTCCTCAGTCGTAGCTTTCACACTTATCTGTGATACATCACACTCGCAGACTTTCGCAATGTTTTCTCTCATCGCAACTATATACGGTGCAAGCTTAGGAGCCTGCGCGATTACTGTTGCATCGATATTGCCTATCTTGTAGCCGTTTTCCCTGCATACTCTCACTACTTCAGCCATAAGCTTCATGCTGTCAGCACCTTCAAACTCATCAGCTGTATCAGGAAAGAGGTGTCCGATATCGCCAAGAGCCAGAGCTCCGAGCATAGCATCCATAATCGCATGAGCGAGAACGTCAGCGTCTGAATGTCCAAGAAGTCCTACCGTATGCGGAATATCAACGCCTCCTAAAATAAGCTTCCTGCTTTCTACAAGTCTGTGAACATCATATCCGTGACCTATTCTAAACATTTTTACCTCCGTATCAGTAATTCAGCAGTACCTCCGCGAGCTTTATATCCTCGGGAGTAGTAATCTTTATGTTTGTATAATCTCCGATTGTCATAGCTACTTTCCCGCCGATAGCTTCAACGAGCTGGCAGTCATCAGTAAAATCGAGACCATGCTCAAGGGCAAAATCTATACCTTCAAAGTAAAGATCACGTTTGAATATCTGTGGTGTCTGTGTAATGTGAAGAGCTTTTCGCGGCGGAGTATCAACAATAAGACCACCATCTACAGTCTTTATAGTATCCTTTACAGGTACTCCGAGAGTTGCTCCTCCGAATACAGACGCATCCTTGATTACCTTTTCTATATGCTCCGGCTTTACAAGCGGACGAGCTCCATCATGGATAGCAACGAGCTTAGTATCTTTTGATATCTGCTTTACGCCGTTTATGACACTCTCCTGCCTTGTAGCGCCGCCTGTGGTGCATGCCCGGAGTTTAGTTATTCCGGCAGCTTCTGCCTCAGCTTTGATTGCCGGTATATCCACTTCTCTGGCAACTATTACTATCTCCTTGATGCTATCGCACTTCTCGAAAGCAAGCATCGTAACACCAATCACAAGCCTGTCTCCAAGCGGAAGGAGTATCTTGTTAACGCCGCCCATTCTCGTGGAATTTCCAGCGCATACTATAACTACTGATGTATCCATTGTATTTTCCTCCGGATCAACCTGCTGACTTGAACTCATAAACACAAGTGTTTATTTTGTTTTTCTTGTCGTGACTGCCTTTCTCGCTGACAACAGCATATTTGCCGTAGTAATCCACTACACCATCAACCTTGTCTGTTATCTCTACATGATCCTTGTCACTTATCTTGTCGACACTGCCGAACTTCTCATTAGCCTCAGCAGTGTTCTCGTCAAAGCTCGCAAGGCAGTTGCCACCCATATTGAAGTAATTGTATGTGCTCGAGTTTTTTTCAACGTGCCATGTTGCAATGTATCCTTTATCCGTAAAATGCACCTCACGGTTGTCACACGCAATGACAACCCTGCCCTGCAGATCAACTACTCCAACGTCTTGATCAGGAACGGCACCACCATGATAACGGTTGATATCCTCAAGAATTACCTTTCCGTTCTTGACTCCCTTAACCCACCAGTATGTGGATAGCTTACGTGTATATGTACCTCCGGTAGCTGACAATGTCTCCGGAAATACAGGTTCCTCACAGATAAGCGGCTGATTGTCCTGCTTCTTTTCCTTACCATGAAAAGCAAAAACAGCAATAACCACTCCTATCAGCAGGAACATCGCAAGAGCAAGTGCAGCAACTATTACTACTCTTTTTACATTTAGCTTTCTTTCCATATCAGACATTCACCTTTCTTATCTGTCCTTGCTTGGCTCTACAGGAGCTGTCAGGATGCGTATCTTCGGGAGTTTCTCGAGTGTGTAATAATAGTTGAAGAGACCATCCTCAACCGAAAGATCGTTCTCGCCCGAAGCGGGGGGAGCGAAAATTTTCAATGTCATATCCGTCGGACCACTCAGTCTGTTTTCATAGAAAGCAGGCATTAGGTCAATTGTTTTAGCTTTGGGAGACTTATAGAACCAACGTCCGTTTATCTCTATCATAAGGTTTGAATCATCATCAAAAACAAGTTCACAGAAATGCGGATCTCCATCAAAATGAAGTGGCACAGCAATACCGTCCGCATCCTCTGAGTTGCCCCAGCGCATCTTAACAGGAAGATTGAGAGTCTCCTGCAAAGTCATTTCAGGCAAGAACCGATCGCTGTTGATGATTTCCTTATATGTCTTCATTACAGGCTGTTCAACTCCAACATTCTGATTGTTCGGATCCTCAATCTCAAGACCAAGTCGTCCGCGGTCCCTGAACTGATAGAATGTAAAAGCGGTAAACCAATCAGCATTATCTTCATCCAGCATATCACAGAAGAGCTTTACCATTTCTGCCTGCTCATAAGCTCCGGTAACATCACCGTCAGAGTTGAATTCTGACATTATCATTGGCTTTTCCACACCGTCACAGATATATTTGAATCGCTCATAACTAGCTTTAGTCATTGCATATATATCGCGAACAGCACTTCTGCCATGGGAGTTGCCGCCCGGTTCAGCCACATCATATGGCCAGCCCCAGTGAAGCGCCATATATTTATCCACAGACCAGATATCCGTATCACGGACTGCCTGTCTGAATTCCTTTTCCTTCACGATCTCTTCAGAGCCAAAAGCCTCCACACCGCCTATGCACAGCACCATCTGAACATTAGGAGCATGCTCCTTGATAATACGGCATGCGCGGCAATAGAAATCAGCGACCTCCTGATATGTTGCTCTTTTATTGAAAGAAAACCAGTTCCCTGTAGCTTCGTGGTTAATTCGAAGGAACACTCTTCCGAATGTACGAAGATCATCTCCTATCGCAGCCAGCTGCTCATCAGTGACCTTCGGATCAATAGTTATAGTAAGAGTTATATCCTGTCCATGGCGACGAACATCTCTCATCTGTCCGAACGGTTCATTGTCTCTGCTTCCGCCAATTCCGCCGCGGTACGGGAAATAGTCGTCATAGGGATAATCCCATTGAAAAGATACATTTGCATCCTTCATCGCTTCGGATATACGAGCAGGCCACAACTCATCAAATGGGTAATAGCAGTACATAAGGCTAATGCTTCTGTGTGGACGGCCAAGTCTGTTCAGTATATAATCCTGGTCAACGTATTCTCCACGCTCACTTCCGTCTCCAAGATCAACAGCACATTTTGCCCTGCCCATATGTATCTTTAAAAGCTTTTCCATTTTAGCTCCTCCGTATGTTGATTACACTATTCATTATAATATAGCACAGGTTTTATGTCAATGATGTTTTATATGATTTTACGCAATAGTTCGCAAAATATCAGAAACAAATCATTCATATCTGGCTGCATCTCAAACTTCAATTGAGAGTAACAGGAAGTCCGTTTATCTCTATAGTCGGATCATCAATATCAATAAGGAGACATCTTCTGCCCTCAATAACACTGGTACGAACCTTGTCCGCAGCATCGGGCTTGATATTTACTGTTATTCCAGCCGAAGTAAGTACCGTCTTTTTATCAATCAGATTTGAAACTGTAAGAGGAGTATTACCACAAACACGCTCAAATACAGGATCAGTCATCTCAACACGTTCCTGAGGAACACCTATATCAGTAAGGATTCCCTTTAGCTTTGTATTATCAATAACAACACAGTCCGTATCATCCTTGTTTTCTTCAGCTACTTCCTGGAGTTTCTCATTCACAGTCTTTATAACCATATAGTCGAGATCATCTCCAACCACAGTTTTGAGTATACTCTGGAAGCTTGTTTTCTCGCTCTCTGCTGACATAACAAAACTGCAGCCGAGAACATCTTCAATAATTGAAGTGTTCGGCTTTGAAGCTGACTTTGCATAATACATTACATGATTGATATCAGTACTTCTATTGCTAAATACCGGATATAGGAATCCGTCAGAAGGTGCCTTGCTGATAATAAGCTCTGTATTGACTTTCTTTGTTATCTCATTATTGAAGCTGTCGAAAATAAAGCCATCGCTGCTTGTATTAACAGGACAAATTGCTGTAAGCAGATAACGGTAAACCTCATCCTCTCCTTCAGCAAATTCATCATTCTTATCTTTTTTACGGATAGTGTATACACAGTATGCGGTTATTACAGCAAAGGGGCCGGTGTAAGCAACATTATTTGCAATGTGATTAAGGAAGTTCTCGCATAATACTTCGTCCTTAAGTTCAGACTTAAGGAGAGAATAGAGAATCTCCTGAGGCTTTCCTTCCTCGTATGCCTCATTTGGGAACTCATATTCACAGAAGTTCTTACCCACGTTGGTATTGAGAACTTTCTTGAGTGTTTCGTCATAAACATCATGCTCTTCGACTGACATCGTCACACAAGCATTAGTCTTAGCATATCTAACATTTTTTTCTGCATCAACAAAGCCTGTAAGCACTCGTTCCATGATAAAGAATCCACTCTTGTCAGAAAAATTCTTTTTAATTTCAGCTGTTTCTTTCTTGTTCATTACTGATTATCCTCGTTTCGTTCGAAATTGTATTATTGAAAAAACTAAAAAACACTCGATAATATCTATAGTTTCCGTATCATTATATACTCTTCCTCAGTTTCATTTACTATTTCAAATCCGGTTTTCTTGTAGAGCTTTACCGCGTAATTTGCCTTCTGCACAGAAAGCGATACTTGAATGAATCCGGATTCCTTTAATTCTTTTAGAAGAGCATTCATTAGTGCAGTACCTATTCCCAAGCCTCTGTAATCACTGTAAAGTGATATCGCCAGTGATGGTGTATCGTCATCGATATGTCCATAGTCGTCCATTATGCGGCTCCATGCCGCACCAACTATCCTGCCGGCGCATTCAGCGCAGACTGCGGTGTCACCGCGGCGCGAGCCGAAATCCTCGACATACACCTGCAATTCGGGCTGATTTTTTATCTCCCTCGGCGGCGGTTTAACACCTTCAGGAATAAAAATCGCTTCATAGAGAAAAAAATCAAGCTCAGAATATTCGGTCGGGAAAAGCTTCCTTATCTTTATTCTGTCATTCAAGCCTTTTCCTCTTTCTTTTGCTTTATGTATTTTATTTTGCTTACTATACCCGTTACAGCAACAAATATCAGAAATGAGGGAATACCAATTAATATTACAAACGCAAACGCCGCTCCTATCTTAGTATTTAGTACGTGCTGACGAATAACGCAGTCAGACCAGAGGCAGCCATAAAAGGACGCTATACAGAGTTTCAGGATGTCGAGGAAAAAGCGGAACCCCTCCTCGATGAGCTTAGTGCCGCGCTCGGTTATCTTCAGTCCGAGGCGCACTTTTCCCGTGAGCATCTGTGCTATCTCACAGGCACCGCATATCACAAGGCAGACAACATACGGGTACAGACCATAATAGCGCTCGGCAAAGACGTCGAATTCACCGTCCGGTCCGAAATGGCAGCCTATCTGCTCCGGAAGCGAGCTGTATGAAACAAGGAACCATATAAAGTTGACGATGACAGCAAGCCATATCACGATAGATACGATCCTGTGAACTATCTTTAACTGTTTCTCCATTAACATTGTCCCCCAAAACAACAAATGTAATTAATATTATACCATATTTCTCTTGATTAAGCAACGCAAAACAAATTCACAAATTCCTATGGACTTTTTCACTGTAATATGTTATAATTATATAAAAGATGATAATGGAGGCATATACCATGAAAATGATGTTTATTGGCGCTACCCATGAAGTAACGGGTAGTTGCACATATATTGAAGCTTGCGGAAAGAAGTTTCTCGTTGATTTTGGAATGGAACAGGGAGAGGATATTCTAAAAAACGTACAGATTCCTGTAGCTCCAGCTGCAATTGACTTCGTTCTTCTGACTCACGCTCATATTGATCACTCCGGCCTTCTCCCACTACTTTACGCGGGTGGTTTCAGCGGCCCTATTCATTCCACTACTGCAACAGCTAATCTATGCAGTGTAATGCTTAGAGATAGTGCGCATATTCAGGAATTTGAAGCTGAATGGCGCAGCAGAAAGGCTCAGCGTAGAGGTGAAGATGACTATGAGCCACTCTACACAATGGATGATGCTATTGGTGCAATTGAATTATTTGTGCCTCATGAGTATGAAACACCTACAGAGGTTTCTGATGGAATCACTGTTTCTTTCAGAGACGCAGGTCATCTCCTCGGTTCTGCAAGTATAATTCTTACAATGACAGAAGACGGAGAAACACGAACTGTCGTATTCTCAGGAGATATCGGTAATGTTCATCAGCCGCTTATTCGTAATCCTCAGTACATTGATTCAGCTGATTATGTAATAATGGAATCTACTTACGGCAACAGGGTACATGATCGTCCTACTGATTATGTAACCTCTCTTACCAAAGTATTGCAAACTACATTTGACCGTGGCGGAAGTGTTATTATTCCATCATTTGCAGTCGGAAGAACACAGGAAATGCTATACTTCTTACGTCAGATAAAACATGATAATCTAGTAAAAGGCCATGATGATTTTCCTGTTTATGTAGATAGTCCTCTTGCTAATGAGGCTACTGACATATTTATTAATAACCGCGAAAGCTGTTATGACGAAGAAGCTCTTTCGTTTGTTCGACGCGGAATCAACCCAATTACTTTTGATGGGCTTATTCGAACAGTCACCAGCGATGACTCAAGAGCTATAAATGAAGATTCTCGTCCAAAAGTTATTATATCAGCAAGTGGTATGTGTGAGGCCGGACGTATAAAGCACCACCTGAAACATAATCTTTGGAAGCCAGAAAACACTATTCTTTTTGTTGGTTATCAGGCATCAAACACACTTGGCCGAGCTTTGATTGACAGTGCAAAGAAAGTTAAACTCTTTGGTGAAACAGTTAAAGTTGCCGCAGAAATAAAACAGCTTCCTGGTGTAAGCGGTCACGCTGATGTTAACGGCTTAACTGATTGGGCTAAGGCTATCAAGGGAGTAAAAAAGTTCTTCATCAACCATGGTGATATCGCTTCAGCTGACAGCTTTGCAGAAAGACTTCGCGAAGAGCTCGGAGCTGACGTTTATGCTCCTTACAGTGGAGCAGAATTTGATATTCTCTCAGGTGAAATTACTATTGATGCAGAACCAATGCCACTTCCACGAAAAGAAAGACTTGGCAATATAAGTGTTACATACAGTGACCTTATTTCTGCGTCAGATAGGCTATCACGCCTTATCAAACAATCTGATGGCAGAGCAAATGCAGATATGCGTAAACTTACTGAAGCAATTAACAAACTCTGTGATGAATGGGAGATATAAGTCACAATCAAACTTTTCTTATGAGGCGGATAATAATATGGGCAAGAAACTTTTGGTAGCTTTTTTCTGCCTTAACCCTCTTATTTACACAGCCTCTTTTAACTACAGCAGAAGACTTCACATACCCACAAATGGCCGATGATTATTTTGCTCTAGCAAAGGAGTATCCTGAATACTTCAGAATGCAAGGTGATTCCATATACTTTATCGATCACAGTTTTCTTGGTTCTTCGGCATTAGTAGTCTCATCACAAGAAAAATTTGATGCCATGCGTGTGAAATATGGTTATCTGTTCACACCAGAAAACAGTGGTGAATATGTAATTACTTTAGAAGAATCATACTTAAGCAGTGTAGCATCTGGTGATGTGGTTGCTGAAGTTGTATACAAACGCTACTACAGCTATACCGTCGATGTTAAAAACAATGAAATAACTGTTACAACTCAAAATTTATATAAACCTGATAAAGATATCTATACTCTTGAATCTTGTATCAATGACGGAGAATTCTATTCATTCATCAATGGAATTCTCCCAAACGCCGAAACAGGATATGACCGTTATTTTATAGAAAACGAACAAAAACCAAATTCATTTTTCTGTCTTAACTACGAATCAACAAAAGAATCTCAGATACACAACATCAAATCATCTGATAATAGTATAGCATCACTAACCATGTCTATGAGTACACATAGTTCTTTAAATGGTGAGGATGATTTAATGGTTTATGTGATCTCTGCAAGAAAAGATGGTGAAGTTAAAATTACTCCGAACACACGTGAAGAGTACGAATTAAAAATCGAAAATGGATTATTTAGTTTCAAAAATGAACCTGATATACAACCTGAAAAAATGGGTGATGTAAATGGTGATTTAAAATTCAGCTTTTCTGATATTGTTTATCTCCAAAGATGGCTTCTAAATGATCCTGATGCAAAAATTCAAAACTGGCGATTAGCTGATTTCTACGAAGATCAGAGGATAGATACATATGATCTTTGTATAATGAAAAAAACGTTACAGGAAAAATCAAACTAGCATCCAATAAATATTTAAGGGGAAGTCAAAAAGCTTCCCCTTTTCTTATAAAAAATTAAAACCGCGTTCTAAAGAGAACGCGGCATGGTGGGCCAACAGGGACTCGAACCCCGGACCGTCCGGTTATGAGCCGGATGCTCTAACCAACTGAGCTATTGGCCCTGATAAAATTAAACGGAAGTCATGGACTTCCGTTTA
>JAGCYM010000073.1 GCA_017960805.1 Ruminococcus sp. | reverse complement strand
TAAATATTAAAATTATTATTTTGGATTTCATTTTCTTCTCCTTAATGTATAGTATGCTGAAAGGTCACAGATTAGTAGTAAAGTTGGTGATGATATGATATTTAAAAGATTTGTTGCATTTTTGTCATCCTTATTTTTTTTCACTGCTGTTTCTTGTAATAAAGAAATTGCTTCCAGTAGTATCACCGAAACTACATCATCTCTTGATATTACAGGGTTGGAAGTAATATTTCTTGATGTTGGCAAGGCTGATGCTATTGTTCTTTTGAACGAGAATAGTACAATTCTTATAGATTGTGGAGAAAAAGGCGATGCAAAGCAAATAATAAATTTTCTTGAAGAAAGGAATCGAAAAACAATTGATTACCTTATTTTGACTCATTATGACAAAGATCATGTTGGTGGAGCAGGTAAAGTAATTAAAAATCTAGATGTTAAAAACATACTTGGCCCTGATCATAAACAACAAAGTGAAGAAATGGAAAAATATTTGTCAGCTCTTAAAGAAAAGGAACTAACCCCACAGCTTATTACAGAAGATATAAGTTTTTCTATTGATGACTTAGAAATAACTGTAGATGCTCCTAATAAGACAAATTACGGTGTTAATAATGATAATGATTTTTCTCTTGTTACTAAAATAGTGCATGGAGATAATACTCTACTATTTACTGGAGATGCAATGGAAGCTAGACTTAAAGAAGTTATGGATATCGGTGATTGCGATCTTCTTAAGATTCCTTACCATGGAAGAAAAATAGCTAATTTACCAGATTTTCTCGATTCTGTTACACCTGAATATGCTGTTGTTTGTACTGCAAAAGAAGATTTTTCCGGTACGGTTCAGAAACAGATGAATAAACGCGGTATTAAATATTATTCTACCTGTTTTAACGGAAGAATAACCGTTGTTAGTGATGGCAAAAATATCGAAATTTCACCTGAAAAAGGTATATAGAAAAGTTAGGGCAGAATAATCTGCCCTTTTTTCTTAAAAAATAATGCATTTTTCTTGACTTAAATCCTTAAAAATGATAAAATGTTAATATATGCGTTTAAGAAGGTGTTTTTTTGAAAGTAATCCTTTTGGCACATACTCCCGATCCTGAAAAGGTTGTAGCTACTGCTGCTAAGCTTTGTTATTCTAGTAGTGACATAGGCTCTTTAATGGATGGCCTTACAGAAGAGAAGACAGCAGATTTTATAAAAATGCTTGCTTCCATCGGTCATGAGAGTGTAATGGAACATACGACTTTTACTTTTGGTATTGAAGGAATTTCAAGGGCTTGTTCTCATCAGCTAGTGCGTCATAGAATTGCATCGTATAGTCAAAAGAGTCAGCGCTATGTTAATGAGAACGGTTTTGAGTTTATAACTCCACCAGAAATTGCTTCTCTCCCTGAGGCTAAGGCGGAATTTGACAGAACGATGAAAGAACTAACTGCAAGTTATGAGAAAATTGCTGATTTACTTGCCAAGAGTCATACTACTCAATTTATAAGTGAAGGAATGGATGAAAAATCCGCTAGATCTAAAGCACAGAAGCTTGCCAATGAGGATGCTCGTTTCGTTCTTCCAAACGCCTGTGAAACAAAAATTGTAGTTACAATGAATGTTCGCTCTTTGTTTAATTTCTTTGAACATAGGTGCTGTAACAGAGCTCAATGGGAAATAAGAGCTGTTGCGCAAGAAATGCTTCGTCTTTGTTTAGCTGTTGCACCACACATTTTTGCTTATACTGGTCCTTCATGCGTTGCTACAGGGAAGTGTCCGGAGGGAAAGATGACTTGTGGTAAAATTAAAGAAGTTCAAGCATTTTATAAGTCTCTTGCCTCTAAATCGGAGGAATAAATGCTTGAATTCAGAGAAATAACTATTTCTGATAAGATAAGAATTAACAATTCACTATCAAAATCTGATTTCATGGGATGCGAGTATTCCTTTGCTAATAATCTTGCATGGAGAAGACTGAACAACTCATTAGTTTCTTTTTATAAAGATTTTTATATTTGTGCATCTTTTGGTGACGGTACAACTCCACCCTGTTATATATTCCCTGCAGGAAACGGCGATTATTGTGAAGTAATTACTGAGTTGCGTAGGAATTCTGAAAATTTGGGATTCCCTTTGACTATGTTTGGATTTACTGATAAGACTTTGCCTCTTCTTGAAGAATTCTTTCCTGGTCAGTATACTGCTGAGCTTGATCGTGACAGTTCAGATTATATCTATTTGCGTTCTGATCTTATTGAACTTGCAGGGAAAAAATATCATGCCAAAAGAAATCATCTGTCTAGATTTAATGATATAAAATATGAGTATTCCTCTATTAATGAGTCTGATTTTGATGATTGTATTCTTTTTGCCACAGAGCATTATAATGCTAGTGATAAGTCAGATCATTCCATTTTAGCTGAACAATTCGCTATCAATTCCTTTTTTAATTACTATACAGAGCTTGATTTAAAGGGAGGGATTGTTCGCATAGATGGTAAAATCTGTGCTATGACTATTGGTGAGCACCTTAACAGTGATACATTTTGTGTCCATATTGAAAAAGCCGACACTTCGTATAATGGAATTTATGCAGGAATAAATAATTTATTTGTTAGATCGGATGCTACTAAAGGACATTTATATATTAATCGTGAAGAAGACCTTGGAATAGAAGGGCTACGAAAGGCGAAGTTATCTTATTATCCTGCATTTATTCTAAACAAGTATTACGTTGTATTTAAATAACTCAGAAAGGATTATTAACTTATGATATACGTGTATCTTGCTAATGGATTTGAAGAGATTGAAGCACTTACTCCTGTCGATCTGCTCAGACGTGCAGGCAAGCAGGTTATAATGGTAGGTGTTGGTGATAGTGTAATTGTTGGTTCACATGGTATTGCTGTGGTTCCTGATACGATTGCTCAAGAAGCTATTCTTGATGATGAACTTGAAATGATAGTACTTCCAGGAGGTATGCCTGGTACTTTAAATCTCGAAGGTTCACCTTATGTTCAGGACGCAATAGATTTTTGCATTAAGAATAATAAAACTATTGCTGCTATTTGTGCAGCTCCATCCATACTTGGACATAAAGGCTTGCTTAAAAATAAGACAGCGGTATGTTATGATGGTTTTGAGACACAACTTGATGGTGCTAATATAGGTAGTGGATCGGTAGCTGTTGATGGGAATATTGTAACAGCGCGCGGAGCTGGAGTTGCTACGCAGTTTGCTTTAAAACTAGTTGAACTTTTGGTATCTAAAGCTGAAAGTGATCGTTTATTTAATGCGATACTTTGTGAGAGATAATGCAAACTAAAAAAGAACTACGTTGTTATTATTCAAGTATTAGAGAAGAGGCTAAGGACGTTTCAAAAGATAAGGTTATTACTGAACGTTTACTAATGAATGAAAGATTACTGTCCGCTCAGAACGTTCTTTTATATGCTTCATTCGGTTCAGAAATTGACACTTGGGAGCTTTCATCACGATTGATAAAACTTGGAAAGATTGTTGCATTTCCTAAATGTGGGAAAAATGGACATATGACATTTCATTGTGTAGACGATATAGATAGTCTAAGGAATAATTCAGGAATGTATGGAATTTGTGAACCTGATGGGGTGCTCCCCTCTCCTGATTTATCAATAAACACTGTATGTATTGTTCCTGGACTAGCTTTTACTATACGGGGTGAAAGACTTGGTTATGGTGGTGGATATTATGATAGATTTCTTTCATCTGATCCAAGTATTCTACGTTTAGCTGTTGCATATGAAGTTATGATAACTGAATGTCTGCCAGTTTATGAGCATGACATTTCTATAGATCAAATTGTTACCGAAGAAAGGACGGTGCTCTGTAATGAGTGATAACAGAGACGCGATCAATGATATTCTTAATGAGCTGGATAAAAAGAATGAGCAAGCTTCCCCTGATAACGTTCATTCTGAGTCAAATTCAGCACATGTTCAAGAGAATTTACAGATTAATTCTCAACATGAACCTGTACATGAGAATGTCGTTTCATCATCTAATAATGATAATAGACCAATTTATACTCAATCTCAGAATATGGCTGGCTATCCAAATAATGGAATTCCTCAGAGGATGTATAGTAATCCTACTCAACATAAGAAGAAACATAAAAAGAAAAAGAAACAGATTAACAGACTCCCCGGCGTAATAATCTATACGACATTCATTTTTGGAATATCTATAATCCTTTCCCTTGTTATCATTAGTTTTGGTAAAGATATGTTAGGTATTGGAAAAAGTGATAAAACACAGCTCGTTGTAATACCTGATGGTGCGACAACGCAGGAAATATCTGTGCTTCTTGAAACTGAAGGAATTATAAAATCGCCTAAAGCTTTCCAGTTCTTTACTAAACTAAGAAAAGATAAATCATATTATATTGCTGGTCAGCATTTCCTTCGCCCTAATATGGCTTATGAAGCGATTATCGATGAATTAACAAAGATTCCAACAGAAGAAAAGGGTGAATCTATTCAGATTACATTTACAGAAGGTATTACACTTATTGAGGCTGCACAAATTCTTCAGGATGAAGGAGTTTGTGATTCACAGGATTTCATTTTCTATTTTAATTCGGGTGGATTTGGTTTTGAATTTGAAGATCAGTTACCTCTCGATTCAACAATGAAGTTTGAGAGAATGGAAGGATATTTATTCCCAGATACATATTACTTCTTTAAAAATAGTTCTCCTGAAGAAGTGTGTCAAAAGATTTATTATAACTTCAATCAAAAGATGACACCTGAGCGTTATCAGAAAATGAAAGAATGTAACCTTTCTCTTGATCAGCTTGTAACTTTTGCATCTATTGTACAAGCCGAAGCTCCTACTAAAGAAGAAATGATTAAGGTTGCTTCTGTTTTCTGGAACCGTTTAGAGCATTCTGATGAATATCCTAAGCTCGAGTCCGACCCGACCAGTAACTATGCAAATGATGTTGTACGTCCTAATATGGAATATTTTGATGAGGCTTTTGTAAGTGCATATGATACTTATAAAACAACAGGACTACCATCTGGTGCAATATGTAATCCTGGTATTGATGCTATTGATGCTGTACTGAAGCATGAACCTAGTGAATATTACTTCTTCGTTGCTAATATCTATACTAAGGAAACTTATTACTCAGTTACTAATGAAGAACATGATGAGAAGGTTGCTATGGTTAATCAACAATACGCTGAAATGGCGGCTGCTGAAGAAGAATAAGGTGATTTTATGAGCATGCTTGAAGTTCTTGCACCTGCTGGAGATGAAGAAAGACTAGCAGCGGCGCTTAATTATGGTGCCGATGCAGTTTATCTTGGTCGAAAACAGTTTGGTATGCGTTCCTCACCTATGAATTTTGAGTTTGATCAGCTTGTTAAGGCAGTTGATCAGGCACATGCGAAGGGTGTAAAAGTATATTTAACATGCAATACTCTTCCGCGTAATAATGAAATTCAGTTTTTTGAACGATTTGTTAAAGAAGCTGTAGATGCAAAAGTAGATGCGCTTATAGTTGCAGATATTGGTCTGTTAATGCTGATAAAAAAGTATGCTCCTGATATGGAGATTCATATTTCTACTCAGACTGGAATTGTAAACTATGTAACTGCTCGTGAGTTGTATAATATGGGCGCAAAGAGAGTTGTTCTAGCGCGTGAGCTTTGTTTGGATGAGATAGCCGAAATACGTGCAAAGACAAGTTCTGATCTTGATATTGAATGTTTTGTACATGGTGCAATGTGTGTGTCTTTTTCAGGCAGATGTCTTCTATCTCAGTATCTTGTTGGAAGAGATGCTAACCGTGGAGAATGCGCTCAGCCATGCAGATGGAGTTATCATCTTGTTGAAGAAAAGAGACCAAATGAATTCTATCCGATATTTGAAGATGAAAAAGGCACTTATATCCTAAATGCAAAGGATATGTGTATGATCGAGCATATTGATAAACTTGCTGAAGCAGGTGTATATAGTTTGAAAATTGAAGGCAGGGCAAAATCTGCTTATTATGTAACTGTTGTTGCAAATGCTTACAGACTTGCCGTAGATGAATACTATAAAGATCCTTATAATTTTAAGCTTCCTGACTGGATACGAGACGAAGTATATAAAGTTAGTCATAGACAATACTGTAATGGCTTCTTTTTTGGCAGGCCAGACAATTCACAATATTATGAGAACAGTGGATATATTCGAAACTATGATGTTGTAGCTGTTGTTGATGAATGCAAAGATGGAACAGTTTTCTGTACACAGAGAAATAGATTTTTTTCTGGAGATACAGTTGAGATTTTGGCTCCATCACAAAAGCCTGTTGAAATGAAGTTAGATACCATTTTTGATGAAAATGGTGAAAGGATTGAAACCGCTAATCATGCAATGATGAAGTTTTCTTTTCCATCAGATATGATTTTCCCGACTGGAACCGTAATACGTAAGGCGGTTGAATAAATGAGTATGGATATTGTATTTGAGCAGCTAAGAGAAGAAGATTTAAATGAAGCATTTATGCTGTGCATTGATTGCTTTGGTGAGTATGTTCCTTTTGAGAATGTGAGGAATACTTATCAACTATGTAAGAACGATAATAATTATCATTTTATAGTTGGAAAGTATAATGGAAAGATTATTACATACGCTACAATGGTGTTATACTATAATCTTTTTGATGGTACTTATCCGATTGCTTCTCTCTGGTATGTTTGTGTTCATAAGGATTATAGACGAATGGGGGTAGCAAGTGCCTTGTTTCGAGAGATAGACAGGATAGCTGATGAAAACAGTGTCGAGATAATTAGTTTAACATGCCTAAAAGAAAATACAGTTGCTCGAAAATTTTACAGATCGCTTGGATTCACTGAGGATTCTGAAGTTGCATTTGTAAAGAATATTTATGAACAGTGGGATTAGTATATAATAAGATGGTCTTCTTTTTATCATTGGTGATAAGATTAGAAGACCATCTTTTCTTTATTGTTGAATTATCAATTCTTCTAAAATAAAAAACGCGGTTTAGTTACCTAAACCGCGAATGTGTATGTGTTACAAATCAGATACTATGAGGACTCGGAGTTTGAAGTCGATGATTACAACGAATACTTTGTCAATGCTGAATGCACTCCCGTGCTGTATGAGGAGAAGTTTATTCCTGTACGCTGCAAGAACTGCGGTCGCTGGTTCATCATGAAGAATACTACTTTTTCACACTTCTGCAAACGACTTATCAGCAGCAATCCTCCGAAGACCTGCCGCGACCACGCTATGAGTCACAACTTCAAAGAGAAGCTGAAGAGCGATCCTATCTGGGAGATATACAATCGCGGCTACAAGCAGCACTACGCTCGCTTCATGAAAGGTAAAATGACAAAGGCAGAGTTTTCAGAGTGGGGAGAGTATGCTATTGAGCTGCGAACTAAAGCTGCCGACGGTGAGCTGGAGCTTGAGGAGTATCAGAGGTTGATAAGAATTTGAAAACATAGTGGCAGAAGACATATCTTAAAATAAAATGATGCGGCTCTAAACATGAAGCAATAAAGAATCGCTTGACTTTTCCAAACAGGTATAATATAATTATCATAAAGCAAGGGCGCTGCGGTTGTTTCCGTAAGCGCCTTTATTGTATTGGAGTGAATAGTATGAATAAAAAACCTGTTATCGGAGTTATACCGCTTATCGACTACAATAGAAACAGCTATTGGATGCTGCCGGGGTATTTCGGCGGTATCACTAAAGCAGGAGGTCTGCCTGTAATGCTGCCGCTGACCAGTAACATTGAAACTATCGAGCAGATAACATCTATGTGTGATGGCTTTCTGTTCACAGGAGGTCAGGACGTGGATCCGAAGCTTTACTCTGCTCGAAAGTCAGGCGTCTGCGGCGAGTGCAGTCCCGAGCGCGACGCTATGGAAAAACTGCTTCTAAAACGCGCAATGGAAGCTGATAAAGCCATACTCGGCATATGCCGCGGAATACAGTTCATAAACGCTGCACTTGGCGGAACGCTCTGGCAGGATATTCCCTCTCAGTTTTCTGATACGATACCACATTGTCAGAAGCCGCCGTATGATGTTCCGATACATGAAGTCAGTATAGAACATAGCTCACCCTTATACGCTATTCTGAAAACGGATACCATTTCTGTGAACAGTTATCATCATCAAGGAATACGCAAACTTTCTTCTGTGCTTTTACCTATGGCAGAAGCTCCCGACGGGCTTATTGAAGCTGTTTATGCTCCGAATAAAAAGTTCCTTTGGGCAGTACAGTGGCACCCCGAATTCTCCTATCTCAAAGACGAAAACAGCAGCCCTATCTTCAGGGAATTTGTTGCCTACTGTTAGTCTATAAGGTCATTCTGGAAACGTGATAAGTGCTCGAAAGGTAGGATCTGCCGACCTCTGAACAGTCCGCAGCCGTCGTTTATGAGTTGATTGTTTATAGCTTTGAACATATTCACATCCAATTCCGCAAGCTCCAGCTCCTGCAATTTTGTAAGCCGTTCATATGCTTCATCAAAATAAATACACTCTCCAACAGGTATTTCGTCCCGCTTGGTACGCCTTGCCTCCTGTAATTTTTCATAGCCGAAGTGGTTTGCATCGCCTATCTCCGCGAAGTCGTCCATATCCTTGGTGCGGAGCTGCAATTCCGTATAGCAACGTGCAAGATTGTCGTAAAAGGTAATGTGTATGGACTGATATCCCGTACTTCTCGGGAACGTAACATAGTCGCGGTAATAGGGCCTGACAGTTTCTTTGAGCTTGTCTGAATACCTGTCCTCGCCAAAGCCCGAAAGCTCTGCGGTGAAGCCCCTTTCCTCAAGAAATTCGGGCAGTACATCCGCTATCTCGTAGAGATACTTCTGCTCGACCTCGCTTCTGGATTCACCGTTTTTGATATGACAGGAAGGCATTGAAATAACTATACGGTATGCGATGAGGTCGCGGAAGCATATCAGCTTGCTTTTTATTTCGGCTTCAGACGGGAACTTCCCGTTTTTCTTGTAATACTTGTAAATGTATTCAAGGATATAACCGTTGAATTTTTCCTCGGCGCGGATAAGAGACTTTATACGCCCCTTGAAAGTGAACGCAAGGAATGGGTACTCCCTTGTCATGTATTTGTAAAACTCCTTTATCCTCTGCGACTGAGAGGTAAGGAAGTCGTTGTGTTCAAGCAGTTCTATTATCTGTATCAGGAAATTGGAATGTGCAAGGTCGATACTGTTGTGTGTTGACTTTGCACTGTTTCTAAGGTCATTTGAGTATTGGTGCAGTATTTTCAGCACGGTATTCCCCGAAAACAGGTAGTCGTTCAAAGATATCATTTCACTTTTCCCCGTTCTTTATTGTTGTAGTCGTTGTTGTTGAAGTAGTCGTGGTGCTTACGATAAATGTTGTCGAAACAGTCGATGAATTCTCCGACGTTTCACTGCTTCCGCTGACGGTCATTGTTGTTATTGTTTTACCGTCGGGAGATACGACGGTTTTTGTTTCCAAAAATTCCTTTTTCATAGCTTCCTCACTTTATAATCTTGAAGCACACAGTATTCGAGTTTATCAGCGGATCGTGATATTCAAAATACACCGTTCCCGATACGGGAGTCCTTATCTCTGACACGCCCTCTCCCTCGAACGGATCGGATATTACTCCAAGAACATCGCCGTGCTCAACGCGCTTGCCAATGTCGATAAGGCTCTTGAAAATGCCCGAAGCTTCCGAGCGTATCTGCATCGTTTTGCTTTCGTCGATAATTTTTGTAATGTACCCTGGCGGCGTGTTAGCACTGATTATACCCCGCTTGTCAAGAAAGCGCAGTATAGCATAGACCGCTTCGTCTGCGGCGTTTTCATCAATATCATCGGTGGCATTTGCGTATACCGAAAACGCCTTTGTCTCCCACACCTGCCAGTTGTAATTCAGCGTGGTCGTATCATATGGACGGGGCTTGCGGAGTATGCCGAATTGCAGCCCGAAGTCCTTCATCAAATCAGGCTGCATAAAGCCTGTGTCCATCATTTTTACATGGGGCAGGAAATTTCCAACCTGATAAAAGCTGGCAAGCTGTATGCCGTATTCGTAGCCCTGTATCTTCGAGAAAAGTCCGTCTGCGATGCGCTGGGTGGTCTCGCCCTGATCGTATCCGGGGAACATTCGGTTGATGTCGGTGTTGTCCATTGCCCAGAATCGCTTGCCGATATTCATTGAGTAATAATTCACACAGGGAATGACCATTATCTCGCAGTCCTCGGCAATTCTGCCCTTTGCTTCGAGCTTTTTCAGCTCCTGCACCATACGGCTGCAAACGTACATCTGCTGTACTTCATTTCCGCGCATTGCTCCGACTATTGCCGCAGACTTTTTTCCGTGACCGAAACGAAAGCCGATAACGTCGAGCTGCTCGCGGTAGGGCGACTTCATTGAAAAAAGCACCTTTCTCTTCATTCCTCTTCACCTCCCTCACACGGCTGCAAAATTCTCGCAAGGAGCGAGCCGCCGTAAACTACGGGATATTCCCGCAGCGTGAAAATCATACCGTTGCACACAGCCTCAACCTTTTCGACGACCTGTGAAGTCAGCGGGTCTACCACGTCGCCGATATGGTCGCCTTTATTTACGGTATCGCCGAAGTCGGCACAGGGCACAAAGATACCTGCCGCGTCCGAGTTGACAAAGCCCACCTCGCGTCCCTCCGAGACTATGGGCTCGCGGACGTGAGCTGTCTCGCCGTGCCACATTCCCAGCTCCTTCATAAGATTGAGAATGCCGTCAAAGAGCTGCTGGCAGTATTCCTTAGTGATACGCATACCCACGCCCATTTCAACAACAAGAGTTTTCGTCCCCCTTGTGTTGAGTGTATGAGCTAGGGTCGATTCGAGAACAGTTGCGGATTCGTGTATCCACACAAAATCCACGTTCATCATTTTTGCGTAAGGCAGAAGCGTCGGCGCAGTTGGAACGCTCATGCGTATCTGCGGTATCTCTTTCAGAAAGATGTTGCTTGAATGGATATCCACGCAGACGTCCGAGCCTGCAATATCATCGACTATCGACGCGCAGAGCGTCTCTATCATCGTGCCGTCCTTTGAGCCCGGAAAAACGCGGTTCATATCGAGGTCGAACATCGGCACTCCGCGTGTTATGGAATCTATGCCCATTGGATTGAGCGCAGGGTAAATGTCCACAATACCGTCGAGACTGCCGATGTTCTCATCAAGATACGAGCCTATCATATACGCAAGATACTGCCCTTCAAGCTCATCGCCGTGAGTGCCTGTAACAAGGCTCAGGCGGCGTTTGCTTTTACCGTTTCCAATGCGCCGCTTCTGTATATTCATGTTTTCATTGACCGCAAGTGCGGCAGTCGCTATTGTTTCTATCATATTTATCACGCCTTTCGGGCGGATGATATCCGCCCCTATGATTTAGGTCAAGACCGAGCGGACTAACTGCAATTGCTGGGTATACCTCCCGAACATCACACCTCTGTCGATAGCACAGTCGTGGAAGTCGCGCCCCATTGATATAACGAGATAATCGTCGTTCACGGGGCAGTTGTTTGCAGGGTCTATTCCTTCCCAGTGGTCGCCCGTCCAGTACTCAACCCACGAATGTGTTTCGCCGTCACAGAACGCAAGACCTGCGATATACCGCGCGGGGATACCGTCCATTCTCAGCAGTGAAATGAGTATATGGGAGAAGTCCTGACACACGCCGCTCCGAAGAGCAAAGGCTTCTGCAGCAGTTGTCGCGGTAGTCGTCGCCCCTTTTTTGTATTCGATTATGTCGGAGAGGATATCACTGAAAAATGCAGCTCTGTCGGAAACATATCCGATGTTTTTGTCCTTCAGCTCGGCGTAGAAATCTATGAGTTCTTCATCGGGGGCAGTATACTCGGATTGATACAGATAGCAGGGCATAAGAAATGAACTGTGCTTTGAGGAATCGACCTCCGCTGTACCCTTTATCTCAAAGTCGAGGAAGCGGTGGTCGCCCTGTATGTAGCCTGCCGTTACGTTGTTTCCGAATGCGTCAACAGTCTGCTTGGTAGTAACGCTGGGCGATATATTGAGACTGCACGAAAGTATCTTCTGCGACTCCGTATCGGGAGGGATTATGCGCAGCGCAAAGCTGTGGTCGTGGACGTAATCATCAAAGGTGAGCTTCGTAGAGAAGCTGAAATTAAGCATTTTCATACTGTTACCTCCATTGGTTCAAAAAGATGTTCAAGGCAGCCGATCACTTTTTCCGAATTCTGTCTGTATTTCTCCTCATTTTCCATTATTTTTACAAGCTCGGAATAATTCGCGGTGTTATAGCGGTAAGGCGTTCCCTTCGGAGCTCTTTCAAGATTTTTCATAAGACGAATGTACTCTTTTCGAGTAATATCAAAGGGATATTCCATTCTGATGTAGAGGTCGAGACGTTCAATTGTCTTGCCAATGTAGATGATATTCCTTATCTCATCGTTGTAAATATGCTCGTTAAGGCAGCCCCAGAAGGCGTACATCTGGTCTTCAAGCGACAGCAGCGAAAGCCTTGTATTCCTCGAGCTTTCCGACTTTGCAAGAGTATCCTTCGCAAGCTGCAAAAACGACAGGCTTTCCGTGGATATTTCCTCGCGGAGAACGATACCGTTATCATATGAACGCTCTAAGCTGTATGCAACGGAGTTGGCGTTGCTGCCGTCGTAGAGAAAGCTTTTCATAAAAGTCTCATTGCTTCCGTATATATCAGATATCCCGAAATACCGCAGGAAATCCTCATAAGCATTTTTCCTGTCGAGCATTTTGTCATAGAGATTCTGTATGGTTTTCATAGTTATAAACGCCCGTTCTGTGTAGCGTCCCAGCCAGTAGAGGCGGTCGCTGTGTTCTTTTGATATTGTTGTCATAAAGACTCCTTTCTATTTCAGCACCCACGTATCCTTGAAGCCGCCGCCCTGTGAGGAATTTACCACGAATGAATCGGGGTTGCGTGAAAATCTTGTAAGTCCCGAAGTCCATACTCTCGTTGTTTCTCCCGAGAGTACAAACGCTAGCAGGTCTGCCTTTCGCATGATAGTCTCGCCGTTATCCAGTATCGGCAGGTCGAGGAAGTCAATGACCTCCTGCGCGATGAAACGCCGCGGCTCTGCAATGATAGTTCTGCGAAATTCCTCAAGCTTTTCCCTTGTAAGGTCACTGCCGAAAACTACTCCGTAGCCGCCTGCTTCTGCAACGTCCTTGATGACCAGCTTTTCGAGATTGTCCATGGCGTACTTCATGTCCTCCTCGTAGAAGGGCAGATATGTGGAAGCGTTTTTCAGTATCGGCTCTTCGCCGAGATAGTATTTTATCATCTTCGGCACAAAGTAGTAAATGCCTTTGTCGTCGGCAACTCCGTTGCCTATAGCGTTGATTATGCCGACATTTCCACTGCGGTATACCTCCATAAGATTCGGTATGCCGATAAGGGATTCGGGCAGGAAATTCAGCGGGTCGAGGTACTCGTCCGCAATACGTCTGTACAGCACTCCTATCCTCGTTTTGCCGCCTGAATATGTGCGCTGATAGAGGATATTGTCCTCCACAAAAAGCTCATCGTTCTGCACCAGCACAGAGCCCGTATGCTCTGCAAGATATGAATGCTCAAAGTATGCGGCATTGTAGCGTCCAGGGGTCAGTATTGCCCTTATGCCGCCGCAGTTGGCGTACTCCATAGTCTCTTTCAGAAGCTGTGCGTAGTTGCGGTTGTCCACTATCTCATTCTCCGAGAAAGCCTCGGGAGCAGCTATTCTTGTGAGCTCTCTTGCTATAAGCGGATATGAAGCACCCGAGGGTATGCGGAGATTGTCCTCTAAGATGTACCATTCGCCGTCCTTAGCCTGCACAAGGTCGATACCAGAGATGTGGCTGTATATCCTGTTCTTGGGGGTTATTCCCTCGCACTGCGCAAGATAGCCCTTTGAGATGTAGATGAAAATTTCGGGTATAATACCGTCCCTCACGATATTTTTTTCATGATAAATATCAAAAAGGAACTCATTCAGGGCGTTTACACGCTGAACAAGTCCCTTTTCAATGCTCTTGAAATCCTCCGATGATATGACCCGCGGGATAGGATCAAAAGGAAAGAATTGCTCATTAAAAACACCGTTTTTGTATATTCCGAATTTTACGCCGTAGCGTCTGAGAAGCTCGTTTATCTCGTTTGCATTGCCAACTGCCTTTGTAAACTGCTCGGTATTCTGCTGTGTCATTGATATCACTCCATTCTTCTGCAACAAAAATGGCGCCTATCCATGCGGATAAGCGCCATTGCTTGCTTTATTACACCCTTATAATATCACAACCAGAGAAGTTTGTCAATAGTCTGACAATTTTTTTATGTTACCATTTCAGAAGTGCCCGTGCAAGCGGCAGATCATTTTCAGCCTTTTTACCGTGGCATTTCCTCCGCCGTCGTTGATATAAACGTCGTATTTGCCGCGGATACTGCCGAATGTGACGATCTTTTCAGCTCCCGCATACTCCTTCAGTTTCGACATCATATTCTCCTTTGAAGCAAGGGGTGAGAAGACTTTCAGGTACATAAAGCCCTCGTATTCGGAGTCTGAAAGGCTTATCCTCGCACTTGCACCGAGCTTCTGACGCAGCTTCCTTTCAAGCAGAAAGATGTCTATCTTTTCGGCAAGCACAGTGATATAAAGAACCCGCTCATTCACGTCATTTCGGCGGTATTCGGAGTGAACATAGTTCCTGTATGGCGAATGCCTCAGCGACTCGAAAAGTGCATTTTCAGCAGGATTGCGGAAGTCCCCGTAGTATATTAACAGTGTGGAATCGAGCATGGTATTCACAAAGCAGTGCAGTCCGCACTCTGAAATTATCCTTTCAGTTTCTGCCGAAACAGTCGGCGACAAATATGTCATATCAAGGTACTGCTTCTCCTTAACGTCATATATCGCCGCTCCGTCCATAACTATCACGGGGAGCTGCAATTCCGTGCCTTTCATAATGGACATAAGCTCCGCGGGAGTACGGGTAGTGGAGATAGTGAATTTAACTCCGCTGCGGATAAGCCTGTTAAGCTCGACCTTGCTGTAATTCGAGGTCTGAGAAATGAGCACATCGTCGAGGCCGCTGACGTAGAGAGTAGTTTTATCGGTTCTGACAGGCAGGCGGAAGTCGTTAACTCCAACTCCTATGATTATTCCAATAAACGTATCCACAACTCTGTTCAATACGAACAGATAAGGGTTCTCGTCAAATGAATGAGTCAGCGCGATACTCAGGAACACAACGCATGAGAAAAAAGAGGCGTTCCGCTTGTTCATAACAACAGTAGTATATATCACGGGGATTATCACAAGGCTTGCCGAGACGTAAACGAGCTCGGGTATTGCAAATCCCAGTCTTCGGAACAGCAAAAGGAATAGAAGTCCATATACAGCTCCAGTAAGCGTACCCACGGAGCGCTGCAATGCGTTGTTTTTCGTGGTGTCGGAATAAGGCTGTATGCACCATAATGCCGCAAGTGCTCCGTAAAAGGGTATGCCGTTTCCTACGGGCAGCAGCTTCCTTATGAAGTACACAACCATGCACAGCCCGACTGCTATTGACGATTTTACTATTCTTGCCCCAATGGGTGGAAATGTCAGTTTCAATATACTCACTCCAAAAAAGCGCCTATCCACAGGGATAAGCGCCTTTGCTTATATTCGTTCACAGCTTCTTCGCGAAGCATACTGCTCCTTCGAGCCTGTCATAGGGCGGATAGTTCTCTATCCTCTGATATCCGAGCTTTTCATACAGCGAGACTGCCTCCCGCATTGCTTCCCTCGTCTGGAGCACAGTCCTGCGGAAGCCCGACTGCCTTGCCTTTTCCTCTATCATCTTCATCATGTCCTCGGCGATGTGCTTCCTGCGGTGAGCAGGCTCGACCCATACGCGTTTTACTTCCGCGTCGGTCACTGAGTAGGGTTTCAGTCCCGCACAGCCAATAGCGATATCACCGATATAGGCTATGAGAACAGTGCCTATGCTGTCAGAGATATTGTAGGGGATAAAGCCTGTTCGGTTCTGAACTCCACCGACGAGGCTGCTGTAATATTCCTCAGCAGACAGGTAGAACCTCTGAAAATCCTTGTTGCTTCCGTCAGTCCAAATATATCTTATCTGCTCCATTTTATCGCTCCTAAAACAAAAACGGCGCTGAATATCAGCGCCGTTGCTCTATGTCTGCATTATAGCACAGCCGAGTGCTCTTGTCAAGTATTTTGTGATTATGAGTGTTTGTGTCATTAATTAGGAACCCGCTTAGAAGCCTATTCTAAGCGGGTTTTTAATGGAGCTGATGATCGGACTTGAACCGACGACCTACGCCTTACCAAGGCGTTGCGCTACCGACTGTGCCACATCAGCATCAACGTTAATATTATACATCATTGACGATACAATGTCAAGCAATTATTAATTAATTTCATTTTATTAACTATATTTCGGCCTTGACATTTGTGATTATATATGTTATCATTATTTTATTCTAAAGACTTTGAACGGACAAAACCTATGTAATCCACTTCTCAGAGATCTGTTGGTTGGTGTGAAACAGAATGTGAACATAGAGAATTACTTCCGCGAGTCTCTTCACTGAAAATTTCAGTAGGTGAAGACGGGGATGCCCGTTACAGCTTAATGAGGTCGGTTTTTCCGATGAATCAGGGTGGTAACACGAGTAAATTCGTCCCTGTACAGTTTGTGCTGTACAGGGATTTTATTTATAAGGAGAGTGATATCAATGAAAACGTTAAAGGATTTCATTGCTTATGAACTGTATTTCAATAATCAAATTTAATTATGATATAATAAGGAGATTTATTTATGACTACTTTTGAAGAACTTAAACGAAGAGGACTTCTCGCACAGCTTACCGACGAGAAAGAAATTGAAGAACTAGTAAATGCCGGAAAAGCGACTTTTTACATTGGATTTGATCCTACAGCTGATTCACTTCATGTTGGACATTTCATGGCTCTTTGCCTTATGAAAAGACTTCAGATGGCTGGAAATAAACCTATCGTTTTAATTGGTGGCGGTACTGCTATGATAGGAGATCCATCTGGAAAAACTGATATGCGGAAAATGATGACTGAAGATACTATACAACATAATGTTGATTGCTTTAAAAAGCAGATGAGTAGATTTATCGACTTTTCAGAAGATAAGGCAATAATTGTTAATAATGCTGATTGGCTTATGAACCTTAATTATATTGAAGTACTTCGTGAAGTTGGAGCACATTTCAGTGTAAATCGTATGCTTACTGCGGAATGCTATAAGCAGAGATTAGAGCGTGGCCTTTCATTCTTAGAATTTAATTATATGATTATGCAGAGCTATGACTTTTATCAGTTGTTTCAGAAATATGGCTGCAACATGCAGTTCGGCGGAGATGATCAATGGAGCAATATGTTAGGAGGAACAGAGCTTATTCGTCGTAAACTTGGTAAAGATGCTTATGCTATGACTATTACTCTTCTTCTTAATTCTGAAGGAAAGAAGATGGGAAAAACTGAAAAAGGTGCTGTTTGGCTTGATCCGGAAAAAACAACACCGTATGATTTCTTCCAATATTGGAGAAATGTTGATGATGCTGATGTAATTAAGTGCCTAAAAATGTTGACTTTTGTTCCTGTTGAGCAGATTGAAGAAATGGAAAAGACAATGGAAGGTGCTCAGTTTAATGCTGCAAAGGAGCTTCTTGCTTATGAGCTTACTAAGCTTGTTCATGGCGAGGAAGCGGCTGATAAAGCAAAAGCTGCAGCTAAAGCTTTATTTGGTGGATCAGGTTCAAACGAGAATATGCCTGTTGCTGAGATTAAGTCAGAAGATCTTACTGATGGTGCTATGGGAATACTAAATATACTTGTTAAGTCTGAGTTAGCTCCATCTATTTCTGAAGCACGTCGTCTTGTTCAACAAGGTGGAATTACAGTAGATGACGAAAAGGTAAGTGATCCTAAGGCTATGATTAAGCTTGATAAAGAAGTTATAGTACGTAAGGGCAAAAAAGCTTTCAAAAAAGTAATTGTGAAGTAATTATCTAAAAATATTAAGCCGGGGCGATCTAAATGCCCCGGCTTTTTTATATAAAAGAAAGCTCCGCAGCTATTGCCACGGAGCTTATGGGGTTGCTGATTGCAACTGGTCTGAGTGACGGGACTTGAACCCACGGCCTCTACCACCCCAAGGTAGCGCGCTACCAACTGCGCCACACCCAGTCAGTGTTTTCACTATGCAATCAACACTATAAATTATATCACTGAGAGGCCTTTGTGTCAAGTTAAAAGTCTATATTTTTTTTATTTAACTAATGATACTTCAGGTCGCTTTGTCATATCAAAATCAAAACTATCTCCAGAACTGATGACATCTCCATCATGTATATTATTATATGTTACTGTATTTCCTTTGTCAGTATATAATGTGATATCAAATATATTGGGAAGTATAGTAATTATTGTTATTTTATCTGAATTTAAAACAGAATTGGTCTCCCCTGCTGTCATTAATAAGAATTGTATATCTGATCGAATGCACATTGTATCAAGGTCGGAACTGAGATCACTGTCCTTACTCTTGTATGATGATACTGGGGTATCATCATAAATACCTAAATAATCAAGAGTATATCTTTCCTGGTAATGAATGCCTCCGTTATCAGGTGCATAAATTTGCCAGTTCTTGTCACAATCGGTTATTTCATCCGATGAAACAGTTTTATCAAAATTCTTATATCTTCTATCTAGTGTCTCATAGTGTGTCTTCCAATGATCGTTATTCATATCAGCAAAAAGACTAGAGGCAAAGGTGAGACAGCAGATGATTGATAGATAAGTTATACGTAGATTTTTATCTTTAAAACATCCATACAGAATGCAGGTGGTTAAGCAAACAAAGAGTATAACAAAGAAGTAACTATAAAATGAAGAAACATATTCAATTGCTCCATTTTTGAAAGCAAGAAGGTGTTGTTTGCTTACACAAGTTAATAAATTGGGTATAAATATTCCAGTTATTAATACGACAAGCATTGTCGGTGTTTTAATTTTTCCTTTTGTTTTTGGAATTATAATTGCAGTTGATGCTGTTATTAAGAAAGCTTTGATAAAGTCTGGAATTGTTAGACTATATATAGATGCGACGGGTGATGTATCTGATACTCTAGCAACTTGATAGAGTGGGAATATTGCAAAAGGAAAAGTAAAGAAAGCTTTCATAGATACAAATGGTTCATCTAGATATAATTCTGTACCAGCATATGAAGGAGGATAGAAGTGTTGCCATAATTTATAAACTGCTACATATGCGAGTGCTGTTATAGTTAGAGGTATAAGTGATTTTATTATGTCTAAAATGAATTTGGAAAAGCTTTTTATTTCTTTAACAGGTTTAATTGCTGCTGAAGCAGCAAATACAATAAGAAATGGAATAAATGCCTCATATATCATGCAACAGAAAAGGAAAAGAATACAACTACCAATAGTATATTGCCATTTGTGTTTATCTAGTGACTTTAAAAAAAGGTGAAGTGAAATAAAGAATAAACCTATTGGTATTTGATGACAAAAAGCATAAGAAATGAAAAGATTATGATTAGGAGAGATAGTAGCAAAAGCCATAAATGCAGATGCAGAAAGCCAAGCTACATGTCTGTTGATATACTTTGTACAGAACCAACACATTGAACCTATATCAAATAAAACCGATGAATATGCAATAAGTTTGTAGAACCATACTTTGTTAAGAATAAAAGGGAAACCTAATAGCAGATGGTTCCATAAGTGAGAAATCCTTCCACATTTTGCTGAGTGAATAGCATTATTTATTAGTTCAGATCTTCTTACTAGCGTATAATTTCGCATATCATCGTGTGTGCCAAATATTACTGGATAGATTGAATAGAAAAAGAATAATGAAGCAAAAATAAAAACAGCTATACAAAACCACTCTTCAGCATCTATTCTTTGAAGTTTCTTTTTCATTTTGTCTCCTTATCATTTTAGTGATATATGATATTAACAATTATATCATAAATATGAAATCAAGTCAAACTGGCTTCCTATCAAATATAAATCTTTCAAGGAATTAATAAATAGATATGATGTTTAATAAGTGAAATGCGAATTGTTTATTAATATCCAACAGCTAAAAATCTAAAATCATAGAGAGATTTTTACTTGCAAAAATATCTATTGGTGTTTTAATTAATTATCAGAAAATCTTAACGCTAAGCTTAAAATTACACAGATATTAGGTCAAATCATTAATGATAGACAAACTATCAAGCGCTTGTAAATTAAATAATAGCTATTCTTTGTGCATATCCTACAAAACAAGCGATTGAGTTTAATGATAAACCGTTCCGTGATGGTCGAATATAGCTACGTTATTGTCGATTTTAACAAAAATCAAAAAAGAACATAAAGATTTCTTGATTTTTTAGATTAAATATGGTATAATTCAATTGATGTATTCATTTTTTCTTAAAATTCATCCGGAGTGATATATATGAAACTAATAAAATGTCCTGAGGGGCATAGTTATGATGCTGAAAAGTATGATATCTGTCCAACTTGTGCTAGAGTTAAGGATGGTATTCGAAAAGGTAAAGTGGTTAAGGTAAAAGCTGTTAAGCATAATAAGTCTTTTAATAACCGTGATCCTAAATCAGTATTTGTACTCGTAAAGGAAGATATCAACAATACTCTTAATTCTGTTAAAAAAGAAATGGAGAGTATTCCTGTAACTTCTATAATCAATAATTATAAGCTTGAGACTAAATCATCTCCTGCTCCTGTTAATGAAGAGAAGAACGCTGAGGTTAAGCCAGCAGCTGCTCCTGTTAAGGAAGAAAAGAAGCCTGAAGCTAAGCCAGCAGCTGCTCCTGTTAAGGAAGAAAAGAAGC
>JAGCYM010000072.1 GCA_017960805.1 Ruminococcus sp. | reverse complement strand
TTTCAGGTCCGGGCGCTCTGCCGAAGTACATAAAATATCACACTGTATCAACAACGTATGATATATTTGCATATAATTGGTTTCCTTGAGTAATATTGAATGATACCATTGATGTATAATTTAGATAAATAGCACCTGTGGTAGTTATTTCAAATACAAAATGAGAATTGCCATTTGCAAGAGTTGCTGATGTACATAGTGCCGGAACTATAATAGTCGCATCCGGTAGTGTTACGCCACTCAGATTTGCAATTAATACGCGGACAGGGTCTGCAACTGGTACTACTGTAGCACTATCAGACTGATAAAATCCGTATATTTCAAGAACTACAATATTATTTTGCTGTTTGGCGCGGCTGTAATATGGACTATGATTAAATGACCAATCACCATTATCGTTATATATTCCGATAATTGAACCAGTTGTTACAGTGCCACCGCTGCCGCCGCCCTGGGACGGCTGCCAGCTGTACGATCCACTGCCGCCACTGTAAGAAGCAGTAAGAACATAATTATTTTCGGTGCTGCCGACTGCAAAACTATCATAGAACTGTTTAAGGTCAACACCGCCAGTATCATTACCAACATATATTTTACCGTGACAGTCGATTTTTAGTGCATCTTTTTTTACGTCCGTCTGTGTTGTAGTTCCGTAATAGCCATTACCAATGATAAAAGGGAACTTAGTAATTTCATAAGTGTTACTATCATCATCAGTTTTAGTTAATGTTTCATCGTGTGAGATATTATATGATCCTATTGCAGTTTGTGCAGCGCCTGCGGCTGTAGTGTGAGAACCGGAAGCGTGTGAAGCAAGACCACTTGCAGTTGTATGCTCACCTTCTGCGTGAGCTGATACACCACTAGCAGTGTTGTTATCACCCTCTGCGTGGCCGTTGGCAGCTGATACAGTATTCTGTGCGCCCTCAGCGTGGCCGTTAGCGCCTGATATAATGTTCTGCTGTCCTTCGGCGTGTCCGTTATTAGCTATTGATACATTAGCCGTACCTTCAACGTGAGAGCCCTGTGAGAGTGCCTTGTTGGTCAGGCCCTCTGCGTGAGAATAGTTGCCGGCTGCTTCGTTCCTGCCGCCCTCATAGGCGTTGAAGATCTCAGCTCCTGTTCCAGCTGTATATTCTACATCATCGTAAGTGTATACAGTGCCGGGCTCGATCGTCTCACCTACGCCGTGAATAGTAATGTTATTGATGAAGTCGAGTACATACTGCTTGAATTCAGTGTATTCAGGCATAGTGACATAGTTCTCAAGCTCACTATTGAGCATCTGATAGAACTCAGTCAGGCCGAGAGACATTGAATTGACATAATCGATAACGTCGTTGAGCTTAGCTGTAAACGCACAGAGCTGCTCATAATAACTCAAAGAGTTATCAAAAACGAGTGGTATTATCTTAGCGCTGCAGAAGTGCAGCGGCTTCAAAAACATAGGTTTTTTGCAATTCATATAGAGTTACCTCCTTTTTTTATTTAGTTGTTGCAACCTGATTGCAACCAGGTTGCAACGGATGAAAATATAATTTTATTCGTTTGCAAGTGGTTTACAAGAAAGCGCAGCGGCATAACGCCAAATCGCATTCGAGGGCACAACGCTCAGATCGAAAAAGAACGCACCCGCATAAGAGCCATTGCCAGCAATACCGCCAACCAGCAAGTAAGCTGTTGTCGAATTGTAGTAATAATAATCTTGATAGTATGTTGAACTTGCACTTGAATTAACTGTGTTAACCATATAGCCATATTGGTCAAACTTCATTTTAGTAATATAATTACTTGAAGTACATACACTACCATTAGAGATGTAATTGTTACCGTTTTCATTATAACCAGTAGTAGTTGAACCATCTGCCGTTCCCCAAGTGAGCTTGATTTTAAGAGTTCCGCTTGCATTTATGCAGCCTGCTGTTCTTCTATATGCAAGTCCCCACCAGTTTTCAATACCGAATACTTTAACTGCTGTTGACTGTCCTGAAATATCACCATAGAACAGTCCTCTTGTATTAAGTGAACCTGTGACGTATGCTTCTTTTGCTGTCTGACTACCTGTAACAATACCCTGTCCGAACTTGCCCTGTGAGTTAAGTGATTTGCTCATAAGCACAAGGAGAGCATTAATAAGAAGTCTATCACACCACTGGTCAATATACCACATCTGCTTATCAGTTGGATTGTTGGCTTGCGCTCTTGTTGTTTCCTGAGTTGCAGTAGTATTGCCGTTACCAGATGATGAATTAAGTGTAACACCTGAGAGTGAACGGAGCTTTGATGTTCCAGTGCCGTTATAAATAGCCATATAGAAATGGTCTATCTCATTGTTATTGGCATCTATATTGCACCAACAGTGATAGTCATTATCAACCTGTGTGTTGCTAACGTAGAAATATCCGTCACCAGTATTAGTACCTCCAACGAACTTGTACCATATTTTCGGGAACTCCATCATTGCATTACCGTCATAGTTAGCGTTAGCAATATCTGAGGCTGTTCCGTCTGCTTTCTTGCTGTAATCATTCGGGTCAAGGTAATAATCAACTGTACCGTCAGATTTCAGCATACAGGGTTTCGGCATAAAGAAAGCATTTTCCCAATCGCCATAATCAAAGGTTGAAGCACCCATTGCCGCAGGTGTCATACCGATAGCATCTTCTATGTATGTGACTGCGTTATCGGAATCTGAAACGCTTGAATCAATGAAGAATCCGTATGTAACAGCAGGTGCAGGAGCGAGATTGACCGCATAATCTGTATATGTTGTTACCGCAACAGTTCTTGTGATTGTTGTTTCGTCAATTACAGCACTAATATCCCACGTTGAGCCAACAGAAGCATACTGTGTTATAGTAGCTCCTGCAAGATAAGGAACGGTCTTTGTTACTGTACCGTCAGTAATTGTAATAACACAGTTAGCAGAAGCAGTTATACTGATAGTTGCGAATGTGTTTTCTGTTGCTGAGAAATCAGTAACTGTTACAGTAGTGCTATCAGATGTTGCTCCGTCTAATACGGCTGTGACAGTATAAGTGCCAGCGGTAACCGCTTTGAAAGATGCTATTCCGTTACTATCAGCGGTTGCATTATAAGTAGTACCTGTTTTTGTGAGGGTTACAGTAGCTCCAGCGATAGTAGTAACGTTGACTGTATGACCTTCTGTTGGTACGACAACATTATTAATATTATTAATTTTAGATGCAATATTCTGTAATTCATTTATAATCGAATCGCCCTGAGTTGAATTAATTAATCTATCATTAGCCATAATAATTAACCTCCTTAATTCTCGCTGCCGTAATTTACGGCAATATATCCACCGTTATCAACGTATAATTTCGGCTGTGCCTGAATGTTTGAAATGTTAGTTTTATTCGTCTCGATCTGCTGTACCTTTTCTGAATCAATGCCTGAATTCATAGCTGTGAGCTGCTGATCTGTCGGTGTGAAGCCTGCCTCTCCGCCGCCAGCCAGAGCTGCAGCGAACATCATATCAAACATTGTATCTGCCATATCACTCACTTCCCTTCTGATCCACCCACGTTCCGGAGCTGTTAAGGCCGTAGAACGTGCGAGCGTTCACAACCCAGGCACGCGAACCGAACGTGTAACGGAATGCGCCGTCTGAGGTTACGAGCTCATCAGCGCTGTCGACAATGATATCCACGCGCATATACTTGATACCTGTCTTAGTCTCTTCTTCGACTGTCTGTGCTATGTACTTAAGCATATTGATACCTCCTTAAAATATCATCATAAAAAGATCTTCGAGTTCTTTGATTATCATCAGGTCGATGTTCAGGAATGTTTTTCGGTATTCTAGCAGAAGCTCCGAAGGACTTTTGCTTTTACCGTATCCGAAATAATGCTTTCCGATAATATCATCGATCAGAGTGTCAGTAGTAGATGAGCTCGCAGCATCTCCTGATTTACTATCATTGTACTGAGTGCCTGTTGTCGAGCTGCCTGTTGAGCTGCCGGAGCTGCTGTCCTCATCCTTCTGAGCTGTAGAAGCATACTTATTATCAATAATATCTGTTGTAGCAAGCATTCCCTGCGGTGTATCTGACGATACGGATAAGCCGCTGGAAGACGCTGAGGTCGTTGTACTATTTGAAGCTGTACCCTGAGTAGCTCCTGTTGTTGTTGTTACGTCGTGAGCTTCGCCTGCTGTATCTACCTTTCCAGTGTGCTTCCGTGTCTCTTCGGTAGTTTCATCGAAGTCTCGCAAGGGATTGAATTCGATCTCCTGAGAAAGATACAGTTTGTTGTAGTAAGGCATAATCTCCTGCATCTTAGTGTGGAGATAGTGCCGGAACAGGCCTGCAGTCTCAGCTCCTATCTCACACATATAATAGTGATCAATTATCTTCTGATTCAGTATTGGCCTGTAGTCTTCATCGAATATCGGATAGTCATTCAGGCCTATATCAAATCCGCATTCAATCAGCCTTCTCAGCTCCGTCGTGTATATTGCCATTATCTCCACCTCCTAAGCGCTTGATTATCTCCTGATATGATCTCTGCCTTACTGATATGTTACCGCCCCAGAGCTTATTGTACTGTTCACAGGCGAGCTGTCTTGTAAGCAGCATCGTCTGAGCTGACAAGTCTATGAGCTCATTGTTTGCATCGACTTCGCCGGTAACAAGTCGCTCTTTCTTCTCTGTCATTATGTTATTGATACCCAGGAAGCTCAGAGCTTCGGACCAAACATTCCGCTTATACTCTTCGAGCTTATCGGCTACGAATGGAGCATCGGTCCGAAGGACCTTGATATCATCTAAGTCGAGCCCCTTTTTACCAAAGATAACGGGTTCATTACCATCAAACTTCTGATATACGTTCTTCATTGTCAGGCGCTGCTTTTCGTCACACAGGATGATAACAGGCGTTTTCTGAGCTTTAACATTGACTTCAATAGTTCTCTCAGCTTCGTATAAGCGCTGGGCAAATAGCTGTATAGTTATATCTGTAGGCACGGCTTCCAGATTGTTACGAACATAAACCATATCGTCCAGTGCGAAGGTATTATCATAGCCTGTACTATAGCAGTGATATTCTATTGCATCACCGTATATATTCAGGGCTTCACTCGGAGTACATTTCAGGTTTATTATACCCAGTGTATCATCATTGACTATAGCCGCTTTGCCGTACCAGTACAGACAGCTCTCCAGGAAACGAGCTGACATACTGTCAGGAAGATTCTCCCATTCAAAAATGGATAGGGCGAGCAGCCTGAGCCGCTTATAGTAATCACCGTATACAGCTTCATTGAGTACTGCTGTATCGTCGAACTGCGACGGAATAGGTTCAAGGGTTATTGGATTCAGCATCTGATCACCTCTCAATCATTATTATAATATTCTTCATCAGGATCGTAGCTCACAGTGAAGAGTTCTCGCTGTTGTTCGCGCTCTTCGTATTCAGCTAACCGGATATATCTCAAGTCTTCAATAGGGACTTTGAAACCCTTAGAAATTAGTCCCGAAGCATTATCCCTGAGCTGCTGAGCGGTCCTGCTGTCAGTTAGTCTTCTCATATTATTATTACCTTATGGCGTAGGTGCATTAGCCTGACTATAGTCACCGAAGTGTGAAGAGTTGTGCCATACTGTTACACCGTGATTGAAGATGTTCTTCAATTCCTGCATATCGTCCTGTGGTATGTCGCCTGTTATATTGATTTCCTTAGTTTCAATATAGTTCCAGGAAGGGCGTGAATTATATTGAGGTACTTTTACAGTAGAAACGTTATATCCGTAGAAGTCGAAGAACTCATCAAGGACCTTAATGTATTCTTTCTTCGGATACCATTCATTGATATGAAAACCTATTGCATTCATACCGAAGCGAGCGTTCCCAGTTGGTGCATTGTGTGTCATCGGAGGTCTGTTCTTCATATCTGAATACATTGCATTTCTGCCTAATCTCCGCATATAATCATCAGTAAGAGATGCTGTGCCCTCAAATACCTTACCTTTAGACATTTGCTCACCGAAATCGACTACTGCAAAAGCTGATCGATAGTTATTAGAAAGTCGTTCAAATTCATAAGAATTCTTATTCAGTGCAAGATATTGTGAGTAAAAATCAACAGAATAAGGAACAGCTGGAAAACAGTTGATTGAAATGCTTTCATTGAAATTCACTTGTCCTTCATAGGAAGGATAATATAAAGTTAATGAAGGATTTGAACCACTTTCACTATGAAGATAGAAAGTACTGCCGTTCATATCTTCTGGTTTCAGAGTGACTGATTGCGAATTAAAATCATTCATTTCTACATATCTATACGGATAACAATTGATTTTTTTATTTCGTATAGTATATGTTTCATTACCGTAAGTAACTGTATTAAGATCTCTTGTAAGTGTATACTGAGTATCTCCGCCCCACGAGCTTGATTCACTTTTATCCATTCCTACAAAGATATTGCTGACATTTGTTTGGATTGCGTTTACTGCATCCTTAGGAATTACAGTGGTAAAATCTATTGTATAGTTCTGCTGCACAAGCGTATCAAACAGTAATTGTGTGTGCTGTGATAGAGCTATGAACAGATAGCCAGAAGTCGGAACATTTCCAGTAAATTCAACTGAAGATACCGGAGAGATTCCTGTACCAGTTGCGTAGGCTGCAACATAATAGTCATTATTGAACTGTGCTGGTGTCTGAGCTTGCCAGCTCCAGGTTTTTGCAGTTTTAGCTACCATTTCGATCTTCGGCGTAGGTTCTGCCAAAGTATGCAAGAATGGTGTATCATCAGCGACGTGCTCGCGAGCGACAAAGGATGCAAGGAGCGTTGCTGAAAATATCCAGGTTTGGAATACGTCTGTCTTGATATAGACGTTAGTGCAGTTCGGGTTGACATATTCCATTCTTTCAATAAAACAGTAGAACCATTTCGAGCCAAAGTTAGTGTTTTGGTACATAACATAATTGCAGTTCCAGAGATCTTCGATGCAGTCCGGAACTCTTATTACATTATCCTTCCGCTGATATGTGAAGCTGCTGTAGGTTTTTTTGATGCAGTTTGAGAAGTAAGTATGCTGTGCTGTAGTGCTCGCGAAGTCAAGCTGATTCTTCTGATCTTTCTCCAGGGGAGTGTTAAGTAAATAGACTGCCGTGTTCGGAGTAAAAACTGCCATTAGTTCACCTTCTTACTTATATAGTATAACAGCCCTCCGGAGTTACAAGAGGGCTGTTAAATAGGATAGAAAAGAGTAGAAAGGTATTATCTGCTTTCAGGTTCAAGAGTAAGATTGTCAAGGCTGTAGAGCCAGGTCTTTGAGATGCCGCCCTTGATCGCCTTGATGATCAGCTCCTGAGAATATTTGTCAGTGATCTTAGCTGTAGCTGTATGAGTATCATCATCCTTGATATCAACTAAGCCGCTGCCAGCGCTGTTAGTAAGGCCGATATAAACGTGCTCGTATTCAGACCAATCATCAGCGTTATACTGGAGTGCAAGGAAATTGCCAGGTCCCCATACATTTACAATAGCGTTATCACCGCTGAGATACTTTGAAGTACCTGTTACGATGCCGTCACCGACTGCAAGGTCAGCGCTCTGAATGTCAGCCACAGATACCTCAAAGATAGATTCACTTTGCAGCATAGGAGCGAGTGTCACAGGGGGAACGCTGTTGGCAACAAAAGCGACCGCATTGTTAAGCGGTGATGTAGAATAGGTCTGCCAAACGTGCAGATAATAGTTAGTCGAGAGATTGCTGCCGTTGCGGAAATCCTCAACCGTGAAGAGCTTATCGATAATAACAGGGTAGTCGAAGTCGCACATTACTGTGAAAATGTTCTCAGCGCCTTCGAGATCACCGAAGTCCGGAACTATAACAACACGGCCCATTAAGTCAGTAGCTTCAAGGTTAAATGCACGAGCGAGAACCTCTACGTCTACCTCAGTAGAAATATCGGAGCGAATGAAGAGCATAATTCTGTCTTTGTCGCTCCAGGCTGTGTACTGAGCACCTGCGCCGCCGCTGCGAGCCCAGGAGTTATACTGTGTAGACGGGAACTGGAAGTTAGTAAAAGCTGTTCTTGCAGCCTTAACGAATGCCTTAGCAGTAGCTTCTGATTCAGGCTTGGCTACCGGAACTGTACACATTGAACCGTCAGCAACACCGGCAGCAATGAGCTTCTTTGTGTGTGCGAATTCGTCAATGTAGTTTCCGTTATACAGAGACTGTACGATCTCATCAGTCAGACGATCAAAGCCGCCCCAGGTCATAAAGCCAGCACGGAGCACGGCAAACTGAATTGTACAATCATAGCGATCCTGTCTGTTCATACGGTGATATGCTACCTTAACATCCGGTGTCTCCTGTGCGAGAAGATCAGCGCTCTTCGCATCAAAGGGCTTAGCTGTAGCCGGATTAACGCCAATTTCCTCTTCATCGTATCCGAGGGGTGAGCCTTCGCGCTTAAGCATAGCAAGCGGATTGCGGAAGCGGCGTGCTTTGATGATCGGCAGTGCGATCTTGTTTACGAGCAGGCTGAGGAATTCGTTTCGTACAGGTGTGTAGCTGAGGATAGGATTTCCGACATCCTGTAAGTTTGATGCTGTAGCAATCGGAACGAGTGAACGATAATTATCACTAGCAGCTTCGCGGATACCGTTTAAGATATTGACATTAGTCTCTACTTTTGCCATAGTATCATTTCCTTTCGTTTTTAGTTTGTAGGGATTGGATTATTATATCAATTCACCTTTCTCATCGAATAGGGAATTGAAATCAAATGGTTTATCGACATCAGGGGGAGTCTTCTCCCGCTCAGCTGCCTTGATGATCTCTCCTGACTTAAGGAACAAATTCATATTTGCAGCCTGCAGTGATTCATTAGAGCGCTTCAGGTCTTCAGCTGTCTTCTCAGCTGTCTCTGCTCTTGTTACTTCGAGCTGGAATGCTTCACGCATTTCCGCAGCGATCTCTGATATCTTGCCGGTATCGAGTTCTTCTGCAGATACTGCAGTCATTAACTCTCCGGCCTTAGTATTGTATTCTTCGCGTGTCATAATAATACCTTCCTTCTTTGCATTAATCTCTTGGCTTTCTGGGCTTCGGCTTTTTCTTGCCGCCACAGGCAGCGCTGCCAGCAGGAACGCCAATTGCTACAGCATACATCATATTTTCACACCTCCTCAAGCAGACCGCTATACTTGTGATCATCAATGCACAGCTCTACATATTTTGTCTTTTTCGGTTTCTTCAAACCGAAGTAACTGTAGAAATCATTCCCCGGAATAGATTTAGAGGTATAACCACCCAGCTCATCGCCGCGCCATTTCCGCGAAGGGGATATATCTATATGTGTAGCTGTATCTGATATTCTACCGATTCCGGAGAAGTCGAGATCCTGAGCGGCACAGCAAACTAGTTTACTATTGATAATTTTCCCCGCATTATCATAGCATACTATATCAGCAGCATTTCCTTTGACGTGCTCATCAGTCGCATAACCTCCGACCTTCACAGACCAGGAAGCGCAGCGCACGCCGGAGCTGATGATTATCTTACTACAGTTAAGATAACTATAGAGATCCTCAAGACGTGTACAGAGCTCATCATTCAACTTAATACTGTGGCCTTTGCCACATTTACAAAGGAATTCACTTGAATTGAAATGCTTTGTTATCTGCTTCTTGACGTTTGTGAAGTATTCAGTCAGCATCGTTCTTATCCTCCTTTGTTGTTTGCTTCCCGATCTGGTGTGAGAAGTAGAATGTAATTACTGATACAATGATAGTTTTCATTGTATCGGAATAAGTCTCCGGATATAAGAAACACAGAGCTGAAAAGGCAGTTGATAAAATTATGGTTAAAATGGACTTAACGCAGAACAAATTAGGATATTTTTTAGCCATATTGCACCACCTTAAATTAAGTTATACTCTACTTAATAATATCATAATTTAATGTAATTTGTCAATAATATACAAATAATCAACGCAAAGTTCTTGCATTTTTTGCGGTTAAATTCCTGCATTTTTTGCAAAGATATATTGACTTTCTGAAAATAGAGTGATATAATATAGTAAAGGAAGCAGAGAGCTTCCGAAGTGTGAAAATATATATGGAGGTAATCATATGAAAATAACTATTAACTGGACTGATCATAAATACCATACCTATGAATTCGAGGAAGTAGACAAGCTGCCTCAGATAGGAAATGTCATTGATATTCCCGAAGACATTCGTAAGACAGTAGATTCAATTATCGATGTAACAGACAGAGCAGCTCGTTCAGACTTCGGTGATTGTCAGTGTAGATTATACATCGTTTACTATCACGATGAGAGCTATGTATATGATGAAGACGAAGACGGAAACGAATTCGTTTATCTCGAAGAGAATGGTACAAGTTTTAAATGCTTCGCTGTGAAGGAGGGCTGAGTTATGAAAAGACAGATTACTTACACAAAGGCACAGATCAAGAAGGCTGAGAAAGTCGGCATACCGGTTGAGGACCTTTATCCTGCTGATCGCTGGGGCGTTCTGGAATGGCTCGATGATATCACCTACGAAGCCGAAGAGATTTCTAAGAAGTACAAGAAGGAGAGCAGGAAATGAAACCTTTGAAAAATGCTAAGCAGAAGAGCGTAAGACTCAATAAGTATCACTATACAAGAGAAGTTATCAATATGATGCTTCGCGAAGGATATGCTTTCTACTTCGTTACAGATAGTGAGAATCATATCAAGATAAGCAGAGAAGAGCTTAACGTCTTCAATGCAGTTGATGTCGATGATATCTGGATACCGCTTGATAAGGTAGAGAAGCTCAAGGTCATATACGACGAAGAAGAAGGCTGTTACAAATCAGTAGCATTCATCAAAGATGATTATTCGACACTTGAATATGTTGTGATCGACATATAAGCGCTAGCGGTCCGCTTAACGGCCGCCCCAGAGCTCTCCGGAGCTTTCTCGCAATTCTTTGTTATTACTATAAGGAAGGAAGTGAAAAACTATTGAACACGTTCTACACGGCGTTTGAAGTCCTCAAGCGCTACATCGAAACTGTGCAGGAGCTGACTATCGTCAACTTCACTCTCAAGCATATGACTAACAGATGCGTTATCTGGGTAGCAGACAATGATCAGGATATCACGCATTTCATCTGCGAAAAGCACAGTCCTACTCACTTCGTCATATATGGCTATGATAACGACTACGCACAAGTAGTTCAGACATCATATGATTATGCCGATGTGAACACGCCGCCGCTAGGTACGTTTATGCAGCCTGACGACGATTCGGAGGATATTCCGGATGAACCCTAAAAGAAAGTTTTACAAAGCAAAGCCAAGTAAGAAACAGATCAATGCAGTGCTGCAGTGGTATGCAGCGCTAACCGCTGCGGAATCGCAGCAGAACAAAAAATCTAATGAAAATGAGGTACAAAAAAATGAACGAGAATGTAAATGAATTCGCACTGACAGCAGCTCCACAGGAAACAGCAGTAACTATTGTTAATGATGAGGGAGAGAACTTCATCGTAGATCTCACATCCAGACAGACATCATACTGCTCGATGACAGCTGAAACTGTAGAAGAGAAGGCAACACTCTATAATGCGATGAACAATACCGAGAAACGCATCAAGGACTGCATCAACGAGGTCATTGAGATCAAGGATGTATTCGTCGAGGTTGTTAACTGCACAAATCAGGAGACAGGCGAGTGCAGCCGCTGCCCTCGTACCGTTCTCATCGATGTTAACGGCGTAGGTTATCAGGCTGTCTCTCTCGGCGTGTTCTCCGCACTCAAGAAGCTCTTTAACGTCTTCGGCGAACCTTCAGAGTGGGAAGCACCTATCAAGCTCAAGATCAAGCAGATCTCGCACGGAACAAAGAACATTCTTACATTCGATATTGTTGCGTAACAATATCATCATACGAACATAAGCCATTTTTACAATTAGTGTGAAATAAAAAACATTTAAGGCGGCGGCAGTAGTCGCCGCCTGATTTTTTTGTGTGTGTGAAAAAAATATATAAGAAGGTGAAACAAGTGGAATTCGCATTAGGATTATTTATAGGTATGATCTCAATTGTAGTGATCGCCTATATATCTACGATAGGAGAAGGTGACAAATAAATGACCAGAGGTGCAGCTATAGAATACGACCTCAAGAAGTCTCCCTATAGGGTAATTGAATCAGGGAATACCTTCGTATTCTCATCAGAGCTACACGCTCAGAAATTCCGAGAGCGATTAAGGGAGAAGCGAGAGCTTATTAATTTTTCTCTCTCTAACCGCTTCAATGTAGCCATATGCTTCGATATCATAGCTGACATTATGCTATATAAGGAGATCGAGCAGCGTGGCTTTCTAATAATTACAGAAGGCGGTGAATGTAAATGCCTGAATCACATCCTATTAAATGGCGCAAGGTTGACCTGCAGAAGGCAAGACAGGCTGTAAAGAAGTTCAATGCCAAGATCGATTACTGGAAGAAGAAAAATCCGGGTGCAGAAGAATATCTGCCGGAGAAGCTCACACTCGCAGAGATCAAGAAGGATGTTAAGACAAGAAAAGACTTCAATCGTTTGATGAAGGAGCTGCAGGCCTTCCAGAAACGCGGAGCTGAGAAACTGATCACTCCCTTTGAGGGTGCTGAATACAAAGTAACGCAGTGGGAAGCGGCAAAGGTCAAGAAAGCTACAGCCAAGATCAACAGGATACGGAAGCAGCAGGCAGAGCTCGCGAAGAGCGTTGCTGTAAAAGTCGGTGGTGAGAGCTTCCAACCGGCAGAGCTCAAGCAGATCGAGCAAAGAGCAAAGCCTATCAAACCACCGGCAGCCGGACCGAAGCAGGACTGGAAACGCTTTGCGGAATGGGCTGAGAAGGAAGCGAGACAGTCAGCTTCCGATAAGTCGGATATATTCAAGGATCATCTTACAGCGGTTATTGAATCAAATAAACCCGGCTTCGACAAGGACCAGCAGAAGGAGCTTATCAGGCTGCTTAACAACCTCGGAAGCTCAAACTGTATTGCGTTATATCTTGCAGGTATCGATGAATTCAATCCTAGCTGGGTATATGACGAACCGATTGATTCAGATCTTAAGTTCCGGAGAATGCGTGTAGCTATAGCGCAGCAGCTCCGAAGTGCTGATTTCATTATCGATAGTATCAATAAGAGCAATATGAACTATGAGCAGAAGTCAGAGATCATAGATCTTATCAATAGTGATGTAGACTATGCACTGGATAAGTACCTGGAAGGACGTGAAGAACTCGATGAAGACTGGCTGCTAAATACAGCTATCTCAGCTGATGAGCACTATAACAGATTGGTACAACTACTTACATAAGGATAGGATAAGGATAAGGATGAGATATGCAGCAGATTTTGAAACAACCACAGCAGCACCTGCCGAAGTCTGGGCGTGGGCGTGTAAGCTGATCGGAGGTAAAAAGATAGCGCACGGTACAGACCTTGAATCATTCCTCGTTCACTGTATGCACCTGAAAGCGCCTACTGTTTACTTTCATAACGCCAAATACGATTGTTCCTTCATATTCTACTACCTGTTATCTAACGGATACAGAGTTATAGATAACAGAGAAGAACGTGAGCCGGGAACATTCCGTGCCCTTATTTCCGGCAGTGGTGAATTGTATAGCTTAGAGCTATATTTAGAACACAAAGGCAATTTAAAGAAAGTAACCTTCTGGGATAGTCTTAAGATATTCAAAATGTCAATTGCTGAGCTGGCAGAGTGCTTCCAGCTGAAGATGAAAAAGCATCATATTGATTATTCGCGGCATAATATCAAGTGTGAAGTATCTCCTGAAGAATGGGAATATATTGACATTGACGTTAACATCCTGGCCGCTGCTCTGAGCAAGGCGCTTGATGCAGGCTTTGAGAAAATGACTATAGGCAGCTGTGCGCTCAATGATTATAAGAAGACAATATCCGCGAAGCGCTTTGATTATCTCTTTCCAACACTATCGATTGATGCAGATGCAGAGATCCGAAAAAGTTTCAAGGGTGCATTTGTCTTCCTGAATCCCGATTGCAAGAATAAGGATATCAATCAGGGATTGGTACTGGATACAAACGGCCTCTACAGCTATATACTCGCTACTAAGCCGCTCCCTTATGGCGTACCACTTAAATTCGAAGGGCAGTACAAACCAAACGCTGAATATCCTCTGTTTATTCAGTGCTTCCGCTGCTTCTTTAACCTGAAGCCGGGAAAGCTGCCTACAGTGCAGCAGCGATATGATCCTAGCTTTCTCAGAACCGAATATCTCACAAGCAGCTACAGCAAGATATCAGATAGCTATGAATATGTAGACTTCTGTATGACATCACCTGACCTGATACTGTTCTTTGAGCATTACGATGTCAGCTGCGTGCAGTGGCTGGGCGGTTATATGTTCAAGTCCTGTTCTACGCTCTTCACAGAATGGATCGCAAAATGGGATTTCATTAAGGAAAAAGCTGATCAGGAAGGAAACAACTCTCTGAGATACTTAGCTAAGCTCATAGTCAATAACTTATATGGAAAGTTCTCTCAGAATCCAGTTCTTGAGAACAGGATACCGGTACTCGATGAGCGAACAGATACTGTGATGTTCAAGCCAAAGGAAGTCCCGGTGCTCGATGAGAACGGCGATGTAAAAGTTGACGATAACGGCGAAGTAGTAATGACAGATAAGATCATCATAGATCCTGTATATATCCCTGTTGGTACATTCATTACAGCCTACGGCCGCCTTCATACAATACAAGCTGCTCAGAAGATGTACGACAAAGGGCGCTTCATTTACAGTGATACAGACAGCCTGCATCTACGCTTCGACGATTTACCGGATATTCCTATAGATCCTACGAAGCTGGGCTTCTGGAAGATCGAAAACAAGTTTGAAAAAGCTCGTTATCTCTGCCCGAAGCGCTATATATTAAGACTGCCGGAAAAGAAAAAGCATCCAAGAATCTCCGCATCCAGAGCGAAGGAGCTGAGCTCCTGCAGCTTATCCCGGAAGCGTTTCAAGTATTACGATAAGAGCCGCCTGAAAATTGTATGTGCTGGAATGCCTGACAGATGCAAGAGATATGTCACGTTCAAAAACTTCAGGTTCGGCGCTCAGTATGACGGAAAGTTCGAGCCGCTCGCAGTACCGGGAGGAACAATTCTTCGACCTGGTAAATTCACTATGTCAGATATAGGATATAAAAAAACAAGGAAAAAATAGTAGTAAAGGTGTGTGAAATTTATGAGAAGCAAGAGAATATTACTCTACGATGAAAACAAGATAAAACTGATCAACCCCGAAACAATTAAGATTTTTGAGAAATATCAAGTGGATATGATGATGAGAAATCTTTCTGAGAACACTATATATCACTACAAGCTCGACCTTATACAGTGGTTTATATATGTACTGGATAAGCAGGATAATAAGAGTGTTGTTGAGCTCACTGATGATGATATATCTGAGTTCTTATATTTCTGTATGAAGGAAGGGAATCACTCTGAGAGGATCAAGAGAAGAACAGCTGCTATCTCTACACTATACAGATATATGCGAAAGAAGCACATCATCAGAGAGAACCCTGTAGAGTTTATCGATAGGCCGAAAAAAGGCCTGCCGATAACAGCACAGACTTATCTCACTCCGGAACAGGTTGCTATGATGAGAGAAGCGCTGATCAGGTGTAATGACATACAGCTGCGAACCTACGCTATGCTGTCACTCTCGACAATGGCCAGAGCTTCAGCTGTCGCTTCAATTAAATGGAATCAGATAGATCTCGAAGCTAAGATAATAAAAGGTGTGCTGGAGAAGGAAGGTAAAATAGTCGACCTCTACTTCTCAGATGAGGTCAAGTATCTGATGCTGCAGCTCAAGAGTCAGAGAGAAAGCAGGAACAGGAACGACTATGGCTATCTGTTCTCATCCGGAAGGAATAAGAACAAACCAATAGCACGCGGAACTCTTAACGCCTGGTCTAAGCGCATCGGTGAGATGATAGGCGTTCCTACCTTACATCCGCACGACTTCAGGCACTCCGGAGCTACGCTGCTTAAGAATGCTGGTATGTCACTGGAAGATGTCAGCGTGTTATTATCTCACGAATCGACCGACACAACCAAGAAGTATTATATCAAGCAGGATACTGCGAAGATAGGCACAGCAAAAGCTATGTTCAACATCTGATGAGTGACATAAAAAGGAAATTTTATTGTGAGAGGTGAAAGTAATGAGTAAATACAGAGCAATATGCTATTACAGCGGATATTCGGAAGGATATGGTGAAACCGAAGAAGAAGCTCTTGACAACGCAGAGTATAATATTCCTTTAGACGCAAATGCAGATAGTTTTGAGACGTTCTGCGAGGATAGCGATGAGGACGATGAACAGGAGGAGGGCTGAAAATGGCTGATGAAACACACAGATTGATATATGCAGATACAGCGCATTATATGCTGTTAGAGGGTTATGATATACGAGATGTACCGACAGCAGCAGACGTACAGCCTTTATCCGTAGTTGCTGAACACATCAAGAATAGGTTGTATGAAACAGCATTTAATGAACCTGATACAGTAGCAAGGAACGCAATAGCAGATATGGCAGGACGTGTTAACTTCTGGGTTAACGAATTAAAGGACGGTGAAACAGAATGAATATAAAACCTATGAATATCTCCGAAGAAGAAAAGACAAGAATCTTTGAGGAAAGTTTAAAGAATCAAACTCCGTATATTGAGAAAGAGCCTGTGAAGATACAGCCTGTTGATAGGTGGATAAGCGTTGAGGATAGACTGCCTGAGAATTATGTAGAAGTAATGCTATATGACGCTGACTGTGGCATTGTATTAGGCTGGTATGATGATGAAATAGAGGATTTCGCAGCAGAATTTATTAGTCCATTGGATGCCGTAACTCACTGGCAACCTTTACCCGAACCGCCAACGAATAAAATTTAGATTCAATTCAAGAGAGGGAGTGATACTATGACAGATGAAACACTTAAAAAAGCTATTGACCTGCAGGAGAGGATCAAGCGGTGCGGTGATATACTCGATGATCTGAATGAAGAATATGCTGATTTCTATATCTGCAGCAAGTCACAGCAGGGAGCTGTGAAGCGCGTTTGTGGTTTGCCAGATGAGCTTCATAAGCTCCTGAGACAGATGTATGTAGGAAGGATAATGGAGCTGACAGAAGAATTCCATAACATATAAGCAACACAAAGGATGATTGAAAATGTACACTTACGACAAAGCGCAGTATATCCAATACAAGCTCTATCTGATCAGACCGTGCGGTAATACCTTCAGAATTACCGCTGAAGACATAATGCAGAAGGCAACGCCAGAAGAGATCGATTTCTTTTACGACAAATTATCAGCCATAGAGTGAGAGACATTGACAAATACTATCAAAGATGATAGAATATAAGCATAAGGGCTGGTATGTTTAATGTAATTGTGAGCAGCTCCTGCGCTGTAAAGGTGGAGAGCCTGCAGGAGCTGCGTTCGAGGTTACGCTCCGCAATTCAACATATCAGTTTCTTTTTTTAGGAGTGTGAGAAAATGAAAATAAACAAAAAACAACTTGATATCCTTACATCAGAAATTATTGAAAAAGTTATTTTCGACAATAAGATTATGTATGAAAGAATAAGCGATGATGAACATACGGTATTTTTCGGAGACAGAGAGGCGGATTTAGTTGACATAGTGTGCAGCCTGCATAATATTATATATGAGCTTATTACCGGCGAGAGATATGATTATATGTTTCACTGGGCTAATAAAATGGGCTGCTGCGTTGATGATGATGTATTTGATAGTGTTCTAAAAGGTGATGTAAATGAAAGTAAAAATTAATTTCTATGATTTTGCCGGCTTTTTGAAATTTTCCAAAACGGCAGAGGTCAAGACAATTCCTGAGCTCATTGATTTCATAGATCTCCAGGAGGATATAAAACGAGAGGATTTTTTAGTCGAGTTCTATGAGGATATGAGCAATGGTATATCCTAAAATGTATCAAGGTGTTATAGATTTTGTAGAGGAAGCAACCGGTAAACCATATTGTTACTGGATCAAGTGCAGCACTCGCTCAAAATCTATTAAATATCAGTGCTCAGAGTGTAAGGGTATAGCTTACGACTGCAAACGATCTGAGGCAGGATGCAGCTATAAGTTTTGCCCTCATTGTGGTAGGGAGATGTGGAATTAAATGCCAAAATTAAAAACAGCTGAAGATCTCATTCAGTATATCAGTGTTTATCTTGATACTGATGTGCTGGATAAGATCATCAAGGGCAGCAAATATTATGAGCTCAAGGAAAAACTTCCACCGGAGCAGTGGCAGGAAGTCAGCAAAGTAATATTCTGGGATATAAATCGACCGCTCAGTTATAATGCACTATTCAATTTTATCATAGGTAATCGTGGTGGTGGTAAGACTTACGGAGCTAAGCGACACGTTATCAAGCGCTTCCTTAAGACTGGTGAACAGTTCATATATCTCCGAAGGTACAAGGATGAGCAGGCCGATGTCGGAAAGTTCTTCAACGACATTCAGAGCGAGTTCCCTGAGGTCGAGCTCGCAGTGAAGAATAAATGCTTTTATATCAACGGCCAGCTCGCAGGCTATGCGCTGGTATTATCTACTGCTAAGATAAAGAAGTCAGTTCCCTACCCGGATGTATCAACTATTATCTTCGACGAATTCATCATTGATAAAGGTGTCTACAAGTACCTTCACGATGAGGTCACCTGCCTACTCGAGCTCTATGAGACGATCAGTAGGTGCAGAGACGTTCAGATCTTCTTTTTATCCAATGCAATAACGGTTACCAATCCTTATTTCTTGTATTTCAATCTACATATGCCGTATAACTCTACGATCACCTGTAAAAACGACATTCTCATCGAGCTGGTAGCTAACCCCTTCTTTATCGATATGAAACGGCACACGCGTTTTGGTAAGCTCATAGAGGGCACAGCTTACGGAGACTACGCAATAAATAATACATTCCTTCGCGATAACAAGACGTTCATTGAGAAGAAAACAGGCAACTGTGCATTTATATTCTCGATGATGTACAAGGGGCAGCACCTGGGTGTGTGGAGATCTTATGCACAGGGCAAGTTCTGGGTATCGGCTGACATTGACAACAGCTCCAGAGAGTATGCGCTGACTAAATCGGACCATACACCAAACACACTACTCCTGACGTCGCTCAGGACCTCAGCTGCATTCAAGAGCTTCTCAGATGCTTTTCAGAACGGATACTTATTCTTTGAAACACAGAACATCAAGAACATATGCTACGAGATAATGAAGATGTACTTTAGATATTGACAAACAAAATATAGTGTGATATAATCAAAGGGTAGTCAACAACGGTGAGGGAGTACCGGCGATAACTACAACCTTCTTTGCGAACCGTCAAACACGCACAGGGCGACGGCCGTAAGTCACGCTGGTGAGCTGTTCCATATCAGCAGCTCATCAGCATTCCAACTGCTTGTTTTTATCCTATTATATATTTTCACACACTATATAATTACGGCAGAGCGCCCGGACCTGAAAAGGATCCGGGTGTTTTGTTTTGGCGAGGAATGTTAAAAGATGTAATTGTTAAAAAAATGTATGTTCGATTTAGACCGGAAGGGACGAAGGGGAACGACT
>JAGCYM010000008.1 GCA_017960805.1 Ruminococcus sp. | reverse complement strand
ATCATGACAGAGATGTAAATGCTGCAATAAACATAAGGAATGAAGGCATGCGAATAGTTCTCGCATAGCCAATAATACAGAACCGTGGGGCACACGGGGTTAGCTCGCTTATGCTTAGTACATTGGTACTATCGAACGAGACCTGACTGCTCGCCAGTTGGCGAGAGGAAGCCCCCGCCTCTACAGGCGGGGGAGGATGTCACTCAATCAGGAAAGTAAACCGAGAGCTTCTTTTTGTTTCAGTATTTTCAGAACACTTTCATTAATGCGTTTTTCAGTGATGCGACCTGAGTTGACGGCCTCTTCAACGCCGTTTATTGCTGCTGTTAAATCAGCGGGCATAAGTATGATATCAATACCTGCTTCAACGGAAAGAACAGCAGCTTCAGAACTGCCGTAAACACCAGCTATTGCACCCATAGCCTGTGAATCGGTTATTATTATTCCTTCAAAACCAAGTTCTTCCTTAAGCCAGTCTGTTACGATTACCTTAGAAAGATCAGCAGGCATATTGTCTCCGGCTCCTGTTACTATCTGATGTCCGATCATAACGAATTCACAGCCAGAGTCGATACCGCCTTTGAAAGCGACAAATTCTTCTCCTTTGAGTTGTTCGTATGAACGGTCAATTACGACAGAACCGTAGTGCGTATTGCTTCCGCCAGCGCCAAGTCCCGGGAAATGCTTCAGTGTACTGCATACGCCTGTACTCTGAAGTCCGTCAACAACTGCAGCTGTCATGGAGGAAACGACATTCGGGTCAGTGCTGAAAATACGGTTGCCAAGTTCATTATATGGATTGAGGTTGACATCTGCAACAGGTGCGAAGTCTACATTGAAACCGTAATCAGAAAGGTATGTGCCAATAGTTGAGCCGACACTGAAAGAAGTATCATAGTCGTTCAGACTGCCATAGTATGACATATCATATACTGCAGGAGTGCCAAGTTTGTAGCAGACACGAGTTATTCTTCCGCCCTCTTCGTCAGTTGCAAGGAATACACCAGGGCCATTTGATTTTGCGTGCTTCTGAAGGTCTGAGAGCATATTTCTTGTCTGGTCAGAAGTGACAATATTGTTTGCGAAGAAAATGAATCCGCTTATCGGGTATTTGTCATAGCATTCGTATGTATGCTGATCTGCATAATTGAAACAGCCATATCCTGTAAGGCTTTCAGGGGCGGCCATAAACATCTGGCACACCTTTTCATGAAGTGTCATATTACTGAGAACTGCTTCTGCGTTTGTTGGCCTTGACGGTTTAACCGTTGCCTTGGTTGTTACAGTTGTTGTGACATAAGGTGTCCCTCTGCTGGTCGTTGCCGTAGTTGAAGGCGGAGTGTAGCTTTGTCCTCCGCTTGGCTGTGGAGTGTATCCTCCACCGCTTGGCGGATTCTCGATTCCGGGAGCATATGGCTCATTACCTGAAGCCGGAGCGTTGGTGTATACAGGTTCTTTCTCAGTTGTAGTTGCAGCTTCTGTTTTAGTCGATTTAGAAGTTGTTTGAGCTGAAGTAGTTGTTTTTTTCATGGCTGTAGAGGATGAAACTTCTTTTGATTGTTCTGTAACAGCTACAGTTGCTATAGTATCCTCAGACGGAGGATCGGCTCCGCACCCTGCAAGAAGGGTGATGGCAGCCAGTGCAAGGGCTGCTATTTTACGTGGTTTTATGTCTTTCATTTTTTATTTTCCTGACTCTCTTACGGATATATCTGAACACAGCATCCTCGCCCTTGTCTGCAAGCATGCGGAGCAGGAATTCAAGTTTGTCCGCTGTTGACTGTTCTATGGCACGTTTGGGACGAGCCTTGAGAAAATAGTCAAGAGGACATCTATCCGTGTATTTTTCCTTATTATATATCTTTGAGGCTGCGACTCTGTCGCAGAACATTTCAAAGATGAAGATATCCGGCATTTTCATCGGATCCAGAGTTCCTGTTACAGTACTGTAATCTGTCCAGTATTCAAAATGATGAGTGTTTCTGCCTTTGTGATGCATCCATGCACGTGAGTAACCAGTTACTTCTCGTTCTTTTTCATTAGGACTGCGGCTTCCCTGGTAGTAAAGTACTCCGGGAATAAACTCAGTCGGTGAAAACTTGGACAGGTCATGGAGGAGCCCTCGCTTGATAATACCGGCCTTGAAGCAATGTATCATTACTGTATGACGGTGGCGGACTACAGTACTCAGGTGTCCGCAGAAGTTATGTACCAACATTGATTTACCTCATTTAGAGCTGATGTCGAGAACGCTGTTCTTAATGATCAGGCGTCCGCTTATTATTCTCCTGCCGGCAGTGTAAGACGGATCAGATAGCTTTTTAGCCATTATCTTTACAGTCTCCGAGGACATTTTCTCGAGATCAACTTCGACAGTAGTGATGGTCGGGATGCAGATGCTTGAAACAGTGTAGTTGTCATAACCGACTACTGAAATATCTTCAGGTACACGTACACCTTTTGATTTAAGTGCAGATATTACTCTGAAAGCTGTTTCATCGCTGTTGCATACAAATGCTGTAGGCATCTCTTCGGGAAAATCGATTTTTTCAAAGAGAAGGCCTCTTTCTGCACGATCAGGTATCGTCCAGTCTTGACGGTATTCAAGATCGTTTTCCAGCAGGCATTTGACATAACCGAGAAAACGATCGTTGATGCTGCTTGTTGCATTTAGCGTGCCGAAGAAACCAATCTTTTTATGACCGTTTCGTACAAGGTAATCTGTGAGTATGTATCCACCGTGATAACTGTCTGAGTTGATTGAATCTATATCATATCTGTTATCATAGAAATCAACAAAAATAAGCGGAAGATCTATCTGACTCAGCTTATGGATATAGTCTCTGCAAATCTGACCGATTACTATGATGCCATCAACTTTCTTTTCCATTATCATATTCGGAAGAATACCGTTTTTCTCATTTTCAGAAGTGATACATTCATATACTGTCAGCACGTTCATAGCTGATAGCTTATTTGATATGTTAGCCGTAAGTTCCCAGTAGAAAGTTCCTCTCGCTCCTACAAAGCGTTCAGATGTGATAATGCCAACGCTTTTGCCAAGTTTGGGAATTGCTGGCTTTTTCTTTCCGGATTTTGTATTTGAAGGCTTATAGCCCATTTCTTCTGCTGTGTCACAGATTTTTTTTCTCATCTGTTCACTCACGCCATCGCGTCCTGCAAGAGCGTTTGATACTGTAACAACACTTACTCCGAGTTTTGTTGCAATATCAAGCATTTTAATTCCGTTTTTCATGTTTTTCTCACCTTTTTTCGAATGATAGCTTAACTAATCACATTATATCATGCTTTAAGTAAAAAATAAAGTGCCTCAAAGTGATTTCGTCGGAACAGTCAAACTTCATATCAGCTGATTGTGCATTATGGACACAAAAGGCACATGTAAAGACATACGCAATAAAGCCTAGAATTTCTGGTTTTTGATTGAAAATGAAAAAACTATAACCGAAGTAGTTACCTAACGCTTCAGTTATAGTTTTTCTGCAATTAATTAACCTCAGGGCGAGGTGGATGAATGTCCTTGTATACCTTATCGACCTTTTTGTCGATTTCTCCAGTTGTAATAATTCCGGTCATATCTCCCCAGTATGCAGATGGACATTCGTATTCAAATCCCTGTTTGTCAGGCTCCGGTAAAGGTATGGATTTTTTCCTTCTCAAAACAGATCAGCTCCTTTCACAGATATTATCCGCGGAAGGAGCTGAATTATACATTATCCGATAACAGCGTTTATTATGCCCTGGTATAGCGAGACTGAGTCACTAGCGAAACTGAATCCGAAGTATTCAGGATTCTGGATCTGCATTACTATTATGTATGAACCATCATAGCTGCTGTAGTCCGAATATGTTCCCGAACCGTTGTCTCCAGGATTCTTCAGTATGCCGGTTATGTAAAGAAAATCGTTTTTCCATGTTTCAGCAGTTCCTGTTTTGGCGTAAAATTCATAACCGGAAGGAACGGACAGTCCTATGTTGCTTCCGACACCTGACATTCCTGAAAGCAGGTTCGCCCTGTATTCTTCAGGAATACTGCAGATAACGCGGTTGGGAGTTGTACCGTGATTGATAACTTTACTGTTATCACTTGTATCAACTATGTCTTTAATTGTGAAAGGAACAACCATATCTCCGAATACTGCTTCACGTCCCAGAGCCGCAAGGTAGAGCGGACATGTAAGAACGTAAGACTGACCGAAAGCAGTTCTTCTTAGGTCATCATCACAGTATATTTCAACGTTATTGTGGATCTTTCCGAAGTCACAGTCTATATCAGAACTGAAGTGGAAAATGCTGTCAAGATCTGCAAGAACATCTTCCTTTCCTATCTGGTCAAAAGCCTTTGCGAAAAAGATGTTGCTCGAATTGACGAATGCCGAATAAAGTGTACGTTCAGCAACTGGATAATTCCATGTGTTTTCATGATCCCAGTTTACTATCTTTACGCCATCAAATTCCCATGTTCCTTCATCGTAGAAGCAAGTGGCTCCATGTTTGTCTGCGATTACTTCAGACATTATCTTGAAACAGGAACCGGGTTCAGCGTTCTGGAAAGCTTTATTACCATATGTGCCCCATGCGAGATCTTCTTCAGTATCAACTCCGTAATAAACATCAGGGTCATATGACGGATAAGAAACCTGAGCCATAAGTGAACCGTCAGTTCTCATGACGACCACTGAGCCGACAAGGTTTTTTCCAGCCATATAGTCATAGACAGCGTTCTGGGTATCAGCGTCGAATGTAAGCTGAACAGACTGTCCGACTTTGCTGTCGCCGTCTACGGGAGACGGATTTGCTGTTCGCAGAAGATTGTCATATGTTAGATCAAGTCCTTCTGACATCTCGTTAAGGACATTGGCAAAAGCAACTTTATTGGAATCATTTGTCATCCGGACTTCCTTTCCGGAATCATCTCTTTCGCTGAACATCAGTTTTGTTCCGTTTGAGTCCAGCAGATATCCTCGCATATTGTCAGAGCTGCCTTTGGCTTCTGAGGTAGTTGTTTCTGTTGCTGAAGTTCCGTCAGAAGAGGCATCTGAAGAAGTTGTGCGCGGAGCGATTACAGCAACTGAATCTTCAGTTCCGGCTCTTTCAACAACTGTACCGCATGAGGTAATCGGAGTTAAAAGTAATGAGGCAGTGAGTGCTGATAATATCAATCTCTTATTGTTGTGCATTTCAAATCACCCTTAATCATGTTCTGATAGCTTATTCCAATGGCACTGAATTGAAGCGTATATTCATATCGACATCGCCTTCGATTCCAGGTATTCTTCCGTATGCGCTTGCCTGCCAGATGGCAAATGTTCCTTCGTAGTCTGTTTCATCAACATAATGTGCAAGCCATACCGGATGGTTGTTCCTGTTCTCCCAGAAGTTGTTGAGGAAGTTCTTGCTGCTGTAGAGCATTGCCTTGTATCCGTGCTTTTCGCATTCGTCGCAGAAAGCTTCAAACACATTGTTCAGATCACGGATGTTCATTCCATATTCCTGGAAAGAAGCCCATTCCTCCCAGTCGAATGCGATAGGATAATCAAGTTCTTTTCCGTCAAGCTGATCTATTACCCATCTGGCATGTTCGCGCGCTCCTTCCTCTGTGTTATCGGAAGTGTAGAAGTAAACTCCGATATCGAGTCCTGCAGCGGAGGCTTCTCTCATGTTTCTCTGATAATAGTCATCCATAACAGGCTCATCCCTGTAATAGTAGCCCATTCTCATTAGCACGAATTCACAGCCGGCATCCTTGACCGCTTCATAGTCGACATTAGTCTGCCATGCTGAGACGTCTATACCGAAGCTGATGTCATCGTAATAATCGTAGTAGTCCATGAAGTCCGAATATGAAACCCTGGCGTTATTGTCCTCAGGGCGTGGGATTTCGTTGAGAACGAGAACTGTCAGATCAAAATCTGTGGAGTTTCCGGAACTGTCTGTGACTGTTACATTAAGATCAAGTCTTCCGACTTCAGATGTATCATCATTACCGGAATATGTAACGACAGGAGCTCTGTCGTAGTTGTCAACGTATCCTATTATCTTGTCAATGTTGAACGGCTCTCCGACTTTGGCATAAGGATTCCATCCTGAATTGAGTATAAGCGGGGGAGTGGTGTCAACAACATTGTATGTGATTTCCTTCTCATATTCGCTTCCCTCGTATTCGAACAGAACTTTTGCCTTTTTTTCTCCAAGTTCTTCGGTATCGATAAGATCAGCCGGCGCGGTAAGCTTGACGTTATTATCTGTTATGAGTTCAGCGATAGTGGTTTTAGAATAGACCTCTATTTCCGCTTCGGAGTTCAGTATGACCGAGGCGGGAATATCGGTACTGATTTTCTTTGTTGTGGTTACTGTAGTGGTTGCAGTAGTCGCAACAGTTGTCTGGATTGTGGTAGTTGATGTAGTTGTAACTGTGGTTGGTTCCTCACTTGTTCCGACGCTTTTTCCGCAGCCGGTCAGCAGCAGAGCTGCCAGTGAAATGGTCGCAAGTCTGTATCTTTTCATTTTTTCTCCAGGAAGTTTATTTTTTTAGTAAGCGCTCGGTCATTACTCTTCTACAGTCATGTTCAAGAGTATCATCCAGTTTGGAAAGTTCTGTGTGTGATCCGTTTCTTCGGTCAAGGCAGTATCCGATAATGTAGTCTGACAGTTCCGGATTCTTTGAGAGGCAGGGACCGTGCATATACGTTGCAATGACATTTTTTTCGAAGTAACCTTCATATCTGCTTTTTGAACAGTTTCCGTTGCCGCACAGTACTTCTCCGAGAGGAGTCTTAACATCCTGTGTCTGGCCGCCATGATTTTCGAATCCTACAACATCAACGGTTGAACCTGTAAAGTTTGTCCTGATAACAACATTTCCGATACAGCGCTTTTTCCTGCTGGACGGAGCAATCGTATAATAATCGAACAGACCGAGACCTGCTATCTCATTGCCGTCCGCATCACGGTAGTATTTGCCCATGAGCTGGTATCCTCCGCAGATCAGAAACAGAAAAGTTCCTTTTTCATATGCGGCTTTGATACCGTCCCTGCATTTGATCAGATCAGCGGAAATATGCTGCTGTTCGAGATCTGCGCCACCGCCGATGTATATCACATCATAGCTGCTGAAATCCGGCATAGCTGAGTCGATAGAGTATTTATCAATAATACAGTTTATACCCCGTTTTTCACAGCGGTATTTTATGATTTCCATGTTGCCGCCGTCACCATAAAGGTCGAGCATGTCTGCGTACATGTGAAGTATTCTTATCTCACTCATCGCACTTACCTCCATGGGCTGAAATATATCTCTTCAGTGCGGAACGCGTCGGCTGTACAGCGGTGTAGTTCGCGATGACGAATTTCCTTCCTTCTGTTCTGGCGAGTTCTTCCACTGCTTCGTCAAGGTCAGGACGAACTACGATATTCGCTGGGTCATATCCTGAACATTTGATACGAACTGCGATGTCATACGCGCGGGTACCTGATGTTACGACACGTGTAACACGCTCGAATATGCTGAAGTTGATATCCCATATCCATGAAACATCAAGGCCGTCTGCTATGTTGTCATTCAGAACGAACAGAAGCTCTTTTTCGCCATTCATCTCGTTCATTACTCTCAGAGTCATATTTGCTCCGACAGGATTTTTAGCTAGATTCAGCGTGGTGAGCCTGTCACCGAGGGTGAAGGTCTCCATACGACCATTATTGACGGTATAGTTGGAAATGACATTGTCAGTGATTTCTTCTGATATATTGTAAAGCTTTGCAACTGCAGCGACTGCAGTCATGTTATACACATTATAGATGCTGTTGAGCTTTGGTGAATACTCATGGCCGTCTGCTGTGAATACTGGCTTTTCCAGATCGATCCCGCATGCTGAGATATATGGTTTGTAGTTGCCGAAGCCGCATTTGGGACAGATGAATTTTCCTATATGCGAATACTGATAATAATCATATTCAAGAGGTTCTCCGCAGAACGGACAGAATCTTCCTTCAGAAGCTTCAAAGATCTTTTCAGTGGCAAACGCATATTTTTCAGCATGGAAGTATTTTACATTCTTCTCATCGGGATTCGCCTTGCCAAGACGTGCGGTATTAGGATCATCGCCGTTGAGGATCAGATTGCCGCTGAATGTCTTGCAGAATCCGTTGATCTTCTGGATAAGGGTTTCCATTTCGCCATTGCGGTCGAGCTGATCACGGAAAAAGTCCAGTACAACAAGAGTCTCAAGTTTTAGCTGAGAGTAAACTACAGGGACATGACTCTCATCGGTCTCAAGAATGAGATAGTCTGCATTGACTTTTCCTGAGCCGTCACAGTGACGGAGCAGGAGAGAGCAGATTCCGGTATCAAGGTTATTGCCTTCTTTATTTATAATGATCTTTTTGCCGCTTTGCTCAAAAAGCTGAGCTATGCAGTTTGTCACTGATGTCTTTCCGTTCGTGCCGGTAATCGCTATTATCGGACAGTCTACAGTGAACATGCTGCAGCATCTGCCGTTTGTGAGATGCCACAGGATTATTCCCGGGAGATTTCCTGCGTTCCTCCCGAAAAACTGCAGTGTCTTAACTATTGTTTTTCCTATCAGTATCAGTAGTCGTTTCAAAAAATTCTGCCTCCGTATCAGAAGTGGTTTTCGGCTGTGCAGTGGAGGCCGAAAGCCTTTCTTTGGATTTAATCAGGTATTTAACCGGCAGCTGTTCTGCAATAGCTGATCCGATAAGCAGGAATATGGCTGTTTCTGTATTCCTGTGCATCAGCTGATTCAGTATGCAAAAAGCAGCGATAGCCAAGGTTGCTATTATAAGGATTATGCTTGTCAGTCTGACTATCCGAAATGAGCTTTTTTTCCTGCTTTTCAGAGCGAAAAGCATAGTTCCGCCGAGTGATGTGAGCTGTACGCTGAATACTGCGGCGATTGCACCAAGGGCATACATCAGTGCTGCCCAGAATGCTGACAGTATTATATCTACTGCGCCGAAGAATCCGATCATTGAGGCATCAGATCCTGAGCGATGAGTCAGATCATGGCAAACATATAGGAAAAAGACAGCAACAGGTGCCAGCAGGATGCCACAGGCAAGCATGAATGATGACAGATGTTCATCCTTAATCGGCTTTTTCAAGTGCTGTCCCTCCCTTGATCATACGTTATTCTACATATGTTATCTTTCCATCTTCGGAGAACTCCACAAAGCCGCGTTTCTTGGCTTCACGGATACCGAGTGAAACAGCTGTTTCAATTGTGGGAGTAACTCTTGTGAATCCGAACAGATGAGCAGTTTCACGGAGAAGATCTTCACGCAGCATTGCGATCTGCTCTGACATTATCAGCTTGATTCCTGCTGCGATCTCTTCAGGAGCTATTTCATCCATAGAACGTCTGTCCTCTTCAGAGCAGTTTGCGCGGCAGATATCAAAGCTTTCAGGGTTCTGATCAGGAAGCCAGAGGAATTCTGTTTCACCTGCTTTTGTCACAACAGCGCCGCATTTTTCTATGGCCATATCAGCTGTAGCCTTGGTATTAGGAGTAGTTCTTGCTACACCAAAGCACGCAAAAAGCTTCTTTGTTAGAGCTGTTCGGCTTATAGGAGCTTCATCAGAAAGAATCTCCTTGACGCACTTGATGATCTTTACTTCACCTGTTTCGTTGAAGATCTCGCTTTTTCCGTACTCCTTTATCTTGAACGGTGTGTACTTGTCACAGCGTTCAGTGAGCGGACTAACTTCTTCCGTTTCAAAGACGAGCTCCTGCTTTTGTGGCTTGGGCTCTTCCTTCTCAGGCTCGGGAGGAGCATTCCTGCGTTCGATTATTGCAGCTATTTCATCCTCAATCTTCTTTATGACCTTGTCCTTGTTGTCAAGCCAGTCGAGGATATATACGTTCATCGTGTTCCATCCAAGGCCACGAAGTACAGATGACTGAGAAAGATGTCTGTCCTTTGCTGTTCCGTTGGTGTAGTTTGACTTGGTTCCACAGTTTATGCCGAGTATGTATCTAGAAGTGTTCTCAGGATCAGCGACAGCAACATCGATCTTGAAGTCTGAGCAGCCGACAGCACAGTTTGCTGTGTAGCCGCGCTTTCTGAGTTCTTCCGCGATAACATTTCCGAAATCTGCGGTCTTGGAGGATGTGTTCCCTCTTATAGCGAGAGCGCTTCTGCCCTTAGCTGCGAATTCAAGGAATCCCTTGAGTCCTTCAACACCATCAGAGCGTGTACGTGAGAGATCAATCATTTCAGGTGTGATTACCGAGAATACTATCATCTGACATTTTGAACGTGAGATAGCAACGTTGAGTCGTCTCCAGCCTCCGTCACGGTTAAGAGGACCGAAGTTCATGCTTACCTTGCCCTCCTTGTCAGGACCGTAGCCGATGGAGAACATGATAACATCACGCTCATCGCCCTGTACATTTTCAAGATTCTTGATAATGATCGGCTCATACTGTTCATTAGCCCACTGCTCAAGTTCCGGACGCTCTCTGTATGCGTCCATGAGCATATCATCTATGAGGTTCTGCTGCGGCTGGCTGAATGTAACTACGCCGATACTGAGCTTTCTGAGCTTAGGATCCTCAAGGCGGCGTGATATCTCGTCGACGATCGCTTTTGCCTCAGCTTTGTTTGTTCGTGTAGAGCTCTTGTCATAGAAACCTTCAACATGTACCCAGCTGACTTCGGATTTCTGATCATCCGGTGACGGGAATGTAAAGAGCTTATTCTCGTAATACTTCGCATTGCTGTATGCGATAAGGCTCTCATGCTGTGAGCGGTAATGCCAGAGAAGATGTTCCTGAGGCATGGAAAGAGCAAGACAGTCATCGAGTACGCTTTCGAGGTCTTCTTTCTCGTAGTTTTCCTCGTCGACCTGGTTTGATGAGAAGAAGCTTGTAGGCGGGAGCTGTTTCGGGTCACCTACAACGATCACGTTTTCGCCGCGGGCGATAGCTCCAACAGCCTCACATGTCGGGAGTTGCGAAGCCTCATCGAATATTACCAGATCAAATTTCGGGTATGACGGATCGATGTACTGAGCGACAGATATCGGGCTCATCAGCATAACAGGACACATTCTGCGCAGGAGATTCGGTATGCTGTCAAAAAGCTTACGGATGGACATCATACGTCCATTGCTCTTAATTGCTTTCTGAAGTATTCCGATCTCAGAGCTTGCTGCGGACTGTCCTGCCGCCGGTATCTTGGCTGACAGTTCAGCGACGAGTTCATTTATTGTGAGTTTTGAGAACTTATCAAGTACCTCACCGTACTTGCGTATGGTTTCCTCAAACAGTGTTCCCTGGAATTTGGATAATACAGGACTTGAGGAAATGGTAGATGTTACCATAGCGCGGCAGAGATCACAGTCAAAACCTCCCAGCAGCTCATTCGTGCGGACTTTGCCGGCAAGGAAGTTGTCAGCAACATTACCGATACCGAGTTCTGTGAGCTTGTTGGAGATAGTAACGATTCCTGTCCATTCCTTAAGCTGTGGAAGTGCTTCAATTACGCTGTCAGCCTGTGCGGAAGCAGCAGATACCCAGTCACCTTCGCTGTCAAGAGCGTTCGGTGTGAGGGCAAATTCGTTTCCAAGAGCAGATATTTCTGTGCTGAGATTAGAGAAATCGACAGCGAGTTTATCTGATGAAGCTTTTGAAGCCTGTTTAGCAGTTGGATCACCATATCCTGCAATGATCGACTGTGCAAGTTTTGATTTCTCATCTGCAGTGAATGGAGCTGATGCAAGACTGTTTCTGAGATTATCTGAGAGTGTGACTGCTTTTTCAATCATATCCCAGTCAGAGTTTTCACCCTGCCAGAGAGCTCCGAACACAGCTGTGAGATCAGGCTGAGCGTTAACTATCTCGCCGCTCAGTGAACCTAGCTGGTTGAGCTTTTCGTAGTGTCCTACAATATTCTGCTTGTTTACAGTTGAAGGTGTCTTCGCGTGTGCTGCGAGTTCTTTTACGAGCTTGTTCGTACCGAAGAACTTAGGAAGGAACCATTTGCTTTCCGCTGTTTTCCAGTTTACGAGTGCGCCGCTTGCGTCATATGCAAGCACTGAAGGTTCGAACTGACTGAGAACTTCAGCTTTAAGAGTCCTCTGGGCTCTTCCTGAAGCAATGAGTTTTTCAGCTGACTCTCTGCGTATCTCCCAGTCTCCGCCTGACAGTATCTGCGGGAGGATGAATCCTTCGGAAGAAGCTGATGTTATGAGTTCAGCGGCTGCTCTGCACTGAGCGTAGCTTATATTCTCTGAGCCGACTGCTGCGCAGATCTCTCCTTTATGGGTTCCTGCGGCGGCCAGAACAGATTTGAATTCTCTCAGTTTGTTTTCGAGCTTTCCTCGTGTTTCCGGAGTGCATTCAGTGAGACGGCAGCATGTAAGCGGAGTTGCAGTAACGTCACCGAATTCCTTGCCGGCGGCAGCAAGACGTTCAAGTTCACTGCGCCACTGAGAATATGTCTCAGCGTTCATCGCATCTATCTGAGTCTGCGTGAAACTGAATTTTCCACCATAGGGCTTGAACTGTTCATACTTGATAGCAGCATCATACAGTGACATTCCGTAAGGACGCACTTTATGTATTTCTGCCATCGTATCATTGAGTTCTGCGCGGAGAGAGGCGATTTTTTCCGCTTCAGCCTCAAATTCTGCCGGGGTTTTAACTCTGCCTACGCTCAGAGTATCCTCAAGCTGTTTGAGAACAGCGCGTTTCTGCGCCTTGTTTGAATGAAGTTCAAGGCAGAAAGGACCGAGGCCTATTTTATTTAGACGCTTTTCAACAACTTCGAGAGCTGCCATCTTTTCAGCAACGAAAAGAACGGTCTTTCCGTGGTGAAGAGCGTTTGCTATCATGTTTGTTATGGTCTGTGATTTACCGGTTCCTGGAGGGCCGTGAAGAACGAAGCTCTTGCCGAGATTCGCCGCATATACAGCACCGAGCTGTGATGAGTCAGCTGCTACAGGTACCGCGAGATCTGCGGGAGCGATTTTGTTATCAAGATCGAGCGGAGTCATTGAGATGTCTCCCTCTTCCCACTCTGTCTTTCCTGAGATCAGGCTGGCAACGACTTTGTTTGCTGCGAGTTCATCGGCACGGTTACGTATATCGTTCCACATAATGAAACGGTTGAATGAAAACTGACCGATAAATGCGTATTCCTCAATGTCCCAGCGTGAACGCGCCATGATCCCCTGACGTATTGTACTGAATATGAGCGGGAGATCAACACCGTTCTCATCCATCGGAACCGGATCAAGGCCTTTTATGTCAATTCCGAAGAATTGTCTGAGCATTTCGAGAACGGTTATATTTACCTGGGTTTCTTCATCGCGTACCTTTATTGAGTAGGACTTGTCCTGTACCTTACGGTTTATGTCTATCGGTATAAGAACCAGCGGGGCATAACGTGCCTTTTCACTCTTGTCAGTCTCAAACCAACGAAGGAATCCAAGCGCGAGATATATAGTATTCGCACCGTTTTCTTCTATGCTGACCTTAGCCTGTCTGTGAAGCTTCTTCATTATCTTTTCAAGATCGCTCTCGCCTATGAATGTGCGGAGTCGTTTGCTCTTGAATTCGGAATCAGCTACAGCATCGATGCGGGTCCTGTCGTTTTCTATTTCAAAGATCTTGTTGTCTGCCATCTGGAATGACATGTCATTCGGAACAGGGCATACTTTGAATTCTTCGTTGTTTGAGATCATGTCCTCAAGTTCCCCGAGGTCAGTAGTCATGATCTGAACATTCATTGTTGAAGGACGGAAGTTGAGAAGGCTGTTTCTAAGACTGAGGTCAAGCAACTTTCGTTCCCAGATCATCTGCTTTGTGACTTCACGCGGCTCGCCGTCCAGGTTAATATCGCCGATTATATCCATTTCAGAAGGCACGGAAGTTATTTCGTTGCGTTTCCGCTCACCGTAGTCAACTGCCTTGAATGATCCGTTTTCAGATACTCTTGCCGGCATTGGGCGGATACCGCCTGCTCTTGTGCGGTTTACATCTATTGCGAAGTTGAAGTCATCAAAGGATTCGAGATGTGATGCCGCATGTGTTTCTGCTGTGTCGAAGTCAACGTTTTTTCCTGCAGTGAAATCAGTACATTCAACAACGCTCATTGCGTTTACGCCTTTGGCGATACGCTTTGATATGGCCGAAACATCATACTGCAGGCAGTCAGCGAAAGTCTCGTTGATCAGCCAGCATCCCGCAAAAGCGTGACCCTTGATAATGAACAGAAGCGGGTTGAGATCAATAGCTTCAAGGCATGCGCAGTAAAGGACAGCAAGATCAATGCATGTTCCGCTCTTGCCTGTGAGAACATCCTCTGGAAGACGCACACGCTGTGCTGTCTCATAGCTGGCTGGGGGAGCCGTGTATGCGATGTTCTGTTCCTGCAGGGCTGCATAGATAGCACCCATCTGCATTTTTACGATATTGGGGTTGCGGTCCTGATAACCGGTGAAAGATGGCGACCCGCTCCATTTCTGCATGTATTTGCCGGCTTCAGCGACTATTTCCTTAACTTTAGGATGATTCGGAGTGATAAAAGCTCCGATCATTTCTGGCATGAAGAGAACGCCGGTCCACTGGTCATAAGCGAGGAGCTCTATGGTGTTAACCTGCGAAGCGATGACTTCGTCGCCTTTAACAGCTTCTACAGTTACGCTTCCGACCATTTTCTCTGTCAGGCTGAACAGGTAGTCGGCGTTCAGAATTATATTTATAGGAGCTATCTCCGCGGGACGTGAGGGGAGAAGATCAGTCGGAAGGGATTCGAATGGCTTAGCAAATTCCGGCTCAAATTTTATCCTTAGTCTGACAGCGGGGATTGTCTCTTCAGTATTGTTAGTGAGAGTGATATTGCGGAAAACAGGCACATAATTCTGCTGCATGGCAAAATTAATCTGTTTGGTCATGCTTCCGCCGAAGGTAATCATGTTATCCATATCAAGCTCCGTTCTGCCTTTTGGGCTGAATTTTCATATACATTATTTATCATACCACATTTCGGCAGATTTTACAATATTTTTACGAAAAAAACTGAATAATTCTTTTCTTTTCCGAGAGATGGCTATTTCAGTGCATATTTATTGACTTTTAGGCCGGATTATGCTAAGATAAAAATGTATATATGTCGGGTACTTCAGCACTCGAAAACAGGAGAGAAATAGAATGGATCAGAAAAAAATAGACCGTATAAACGAGCTTGCACATAAGTCAAAGGCAGAGGGACTCACTGAAGCTGAAAAGGCTGAGCAGACTGCGCTCAGAAATGAATATCGTGCGTCCGTGACAGGAAATCTGCGTGCACAGCTTGAGAATACATACATCATGACTCCCGATGGAAAGAAACGCAAAGTTGGCGGAGGAAACCAAAAATGACAGATAAGGAACTGTTCAGTGCCGCAGTCAAGGCGGCAGAGAATTCTTACAGTCCGTATTCGCATTTTCGTGTCGGAGCTGCGCTCATGGCTGCTGACGGCCGTGTTTTTACAGGCTGCAATATAGAAAATGCGTCATATTCTCTCACAAACTGTGCTGAGAGAACTGCGGTGTTCAAAGCAGTATCAGAAGGAATTAAAAACTTCAAGGCCATTGCTATAGCGGGCAGCTCAACGAAGGATTTCTCAAAGCCATGTGCTCCGTGCGGAGCGTGTCTGCAGGTCCTGAGTGAATTCTGCGGTGATGATCTTGTAATCATTCTGTCTAACGGCTGGTTCAAGCTTTCAGACTTCCTTCCAATGAAGTTTAGCAGCGACAGTCTGAAATAACGGAGGAACTATGGATTTAAAGGCAAAGATAGAAAAACATCTCCTTGATGTGCAGAAGCCCTCACGATATATCGGCGGAGAGGTCGGAAGCGTGATAAAGGACAAGTCGAAGATAGATGTCCGCTTCGCTTTCTGTTTCCCTGATACGTATGATATCGGTATGTCACACTTGGGAATGAAGATATTATACTCACTTACCAATAAGCGCGAGAATTACTGGTGTGAGCGCTGCTTTGCGCCTTCTGAGGATTTTGAAGCGATAATGAGAGAAAATCATATTCCTCTTTATGCGCTTGAAAGTCTCGACCCGATACGTGATTTCGATTTTATCGGTTTTACTCTGCAGTATGAGCTTTCATATGCGAATATTCTGAATATGCTTGATCTTGCAGGCATACCTGTATTCGCAAAGGACAGAACGCAGGAGCTGGGACAGATTGTCATTGCCGGCGGACCGTGTGTCTGTAATCCTGAACCACTTGCTGATTTCTTCGATATGTTTGTGCTCGGAGAGGGTGAAGAGGTAAATCTTGAAATTATAGATCTTTATCATGAAATGAAGAAAAAAGGCGCGACAAGACTGGAGTTCCTTCGTGCCGCAGCTCAGATTGAAGGCGTTTATGTTCCTCAGTTCTATCATTTCAGCTATAAGGATGACGGGACCATCGATCATGTCGATGTGGATGAGGGGATACCCGCTACTGTGAGAAAGCGTATCATACGTGATTATGACAAGGTCTATTATCCGGAAAACTTTGTCGTTCCGTTTACTGAGATCGTTCATGACCGAGTTTCTGTAGAGGTTCTGCGCGGATGCATACGCGGATGTCGTTTCTGCCAGGCCGGATTCATTTACAGACCATTCCGTGAAAAGAGTGCGGATGCGATATTTGCGCAGACTAAGCGCCTGTGTGAGAATACCGGTTATGATGAAGTGTCCCTGGCGTCATTGAGTACGAGCGATCACTCTGATATAGACAATATGCTCTCGAAACTTATTGACTACACGGCAGGGGAGCGTATCAACCTGTCACTTCCGTCGCTGAGAGTTGATAACTTTTCTGAATCGCTTCTCAACAAGATAAAGAAGGTCCGTAAGAGCGGTCTTACGTTTGCTGCTGAGGGTGGCACACAGCGCCTTCGTGATGTAATCAACAAGAATGTTTCTGAAGACGAGATAATGAACACCTGCCGTATTGCCTTCGAAGGCGGGTACAGCAGCGTTAAGCTTTACTTCATGATGGGACTTCCGACTGAGACGGACGAAGATATTGTCGGTATTGCAGAACTTGCCCAGCGCATAGTTGACCTGTTCTACAGCATTGAGGACAGACCCCGTGGAAAGGGCGGTGTACAGGTATCCGTCAGCTGCGCAACTTTTGTTCCAAAGCCGTTTACCCCGTTTGAGTTCGAGCCCCAGGATACACGTGAAATGATCGAACACAAGCAGAAACTTCTTCTTGGTTCGACAAAGAGCAAGAAGATCAAGATAAGCTATCATGATGCTAATGTCAGCATGCTTGAGGTAATTCTTGCAAAGGGCGACAGAAGACTGTGCCCCGCTATATATGCCGCATGGAAGAAAGGCTGTAAGTTCGACAGCTGGGAGGAATACTTCAACTTCGAAAGATGGCTTGAAGCGTTTGCTGACTGCGGTATTGACCCGGCATTCTATGCGAACCGCCGGTTCGATTATGATGAGATTCTTCCATGGGATCACCTTGATTATCTGGTGGACAAGTCATTCCTTGTCCGTGAGAATAAGACTGCTCATGAGGCGGTCACAACTCCGAACTGCCGCCAGAGATGTTCCGGCTGCGGAGTGAATAAAAAAGTGGGGAGGGAATGCTTTGCTTCGAGTAAGAGCAACGTTTGAGAAAAAAGGAAGGGCAAAGTATATTTCCCATCTTGATCTTAACCGCTGTATGCTGAGAACGTTCCGGCGTTCCAGACTGCCTATCTGGTATACTGAGGGATTCAATCCTCACCCTTACTACAGTTTTGCCCTGGCGCTGTCCCTTGGATTTGAAAGTGATTGTGAGATACTTGATTTCAACATTACTGATGACCAAATGTCGATGGAGACCATACGTGATGCACTCAATGCGGTAATGCCGGAAGGGATGCGCATCGTTAAAGTTGCTGAGCAGAAGCAGAAGATAACAGCTATTGCTAAGGCTGAATATGCGTTTTCTCTTGTCAGTGAGGATTCGTCCGCTTTGTATGATGCGGTTCAGAAAATGATATCCGAACCTGAGATCCTCATTGAGAAAAAGACTAAAAAGGGTATAAAGACAGTTGATATAAAACCGGAGACGGAGATCCTGAGCTGTACGGATTCTGGCCGCAGTGTTGACATAACTATGTATCTTCCTGCGGGGACGCAGACAAACTTCAATCCAACACTGTTCATTGAAGCGCTTAGACGTACTACGGATATATGCTTTGATCCGGAAAACATCCGCCGCACTGCTATTCTGTGCGCGGATAATACGATTTTTGAATGACAGGAGGAATAAGATAAAATGGATATTTTCAGCAGAGACATTGATGGCGGAAAATCATTTGACTGGGGACGTGCTTCATCAGATTATGCTAAATACCGTGATATATACCCTCCGCTCTTCTTTGAAAAGGTGGCAGGACGCGGCCTGTGTATCAAGGGACAGAAAGTTCTTGATCTTGGTACAGGTACAGGCGTAGTGCCTCGCAGTATGTATCATTTCGGAGCTGAATGGATCGGTTCTGATATTTCCGAGAATCAGATCGCTCAGGCAAAGGTTCTTGCAGAGAGAGCCGGAATGAGAATAGAGTTTATTGTTTCTTCAGCTGAAGACATTGATTATCCTGACGGTTCCTTTGATGTCATAACTGCGTGTCAGTGTTTTTTCTACTTTGATTATGATGTTGTTATTCCTAAACTTGCTCGTCTTCTCAAGGATGGAGGAAAGCTTGTTATACTTTTCATGGCATGGGTGCCATCTGAAGACGAGATCGCAAAGGCGAGCGAAGATCTCGTTCTTAAGTACAATCCTGTATGGACTGGTGCCGGTTATGAGCGCAAGCCTGTTTTTGTTCCTGAGATAGCTAAGGAATACTTTGATATTGTTGATACTGAGGAATATGATCTTCCTGTGCCTTTCACAAGAGAAAGCTGGAATGGCAGAATGAAGGCATGCCGCGGTGTAGGTGCTTCTCTTGCTCCGGATGAGATATCGGCATGGGAAAAAGAGCACATTGAAATGCTGGAAAAAACGGCTCCAGTGGAGTTCGATGTGCTGCATCATGCAGCTTTGGCCATTCTTCAGAAAATATAAAATATATTAATTTTATATTTCTGTAAAAAAACACTTGCTTTTTCTGGCAAAGTGTGATATGATATAAAAGCATTTGAAATTCCGTCCGTATATCTCACATACGGTCGAGGGTTAATGCCGAAAGACATTAAATCGGATAGTCCGCTGCCCGGTACCTGCTATTGCAGAGAGCCTATAATACGGCTTGTGTGACAAGATCACACCTTATTTTTATTATTTTTTCCCGTGCTTTGTGGTGCGCTGGACCCTTTGCGCGGAACGGGTATGAATGTTCGGAAATTTAGGAGGATTTTAAAATGGATGCACTCAAATTGATCAGCGAAGCAAGCATGAAGGAAAACGTTCCCGCTTTCAACATCGGTGACACTATTAAGGTTCACGTAAAGATCAAGGAAGGCGACAAGAGCCGTATTCAGGTTTTCGAGGGTACTGTTATTGCTAAGAAGCACGGCGGCATCAACGAGACATTTACTGTAAGACGTGTTGCACACGGCTGCGGCATTGAGAGAGTTTTCCCACTCCACTCACCTGTTGTTGACAAGGTAGAGATCGTAAGAAGCGGTAAAGTCCGCAGAGCTAAGCTCTACTACCTCAGAGACAGAGTTGGTAAGGCTGCTAAGGTCAAGGAACAGATCCGCTAAAAGCGGTGAAGACCGAATCTGCCGGCATATGTCTGCCGGCAGGTCGGACTTATCCTCAGGGGGACGCAAAGTCCCTTTTTTGCTACATATTTCTTTTTTATGTGAGGTTACGTTATGGAAAACAATAACGATAAAATAGAGAATAAGCAGACTCCTGCCGAAGAGAAGACAAATATCCTGAAGGATATTGTTGAGATCGTAGAATCCACTCTTTGCACAGTATTTGTTATAGTATTGCTGTTCACGTATATTCTTCACCCTGTTAATATTGTAGGACATTCCATGGTACCTACTCTTAACAAGGATTATGATCCGCAGCTTGGAAACACTGACAAGATATTCATGTCGACTGTATTCTTCAATGTGAAATACGGCGATATTCTTGTTATCAACAAGGATAAGAACTATCTTCTTGATGAGAACGGCAATCCTTATCAGCCTGAAGGTGCTGGTTCAACCCCTATTGATGAGTGTATTATCAAGCGTGTTATTGCAGTCGGCGGCCAGACTGTTGATCTCAGAGATGGCAAGGTAATAGTTGATGATAAGATACTCAATGAGCCTTATGTAAATGGCAATGTCGAGACTACAGACATCGGATATGGTGCATTTACTGATCAGTACCCGATTACTGTTCCGGAAGGTTATTACTTTGTTATGGGTGACAACAGAAATCATTCGACCGACAGCCGCGCAAGAAGCGTCGGTCTTGTAAAGAAGAATCAGATCTATGGCAAGGCTCTTTGCAGATACTCGCCGCTCAAGGATTTTGACATTCTGACAGATTCATGGAAGGGACCAGAAAATGACTGAGGTCCCCGACAGTAGTAAAAGGTCTCCGCGCAGTGGCTTAGCCGATCTCGCAGAGACCATTGTCATAACATTATTTATTGTGACCCTGATATTCACATACCTGTTCAGGATAGCTACTATCAATGGCGGCTCAATGGAAAATACACTGATGCCGAATGATAAGGTTATTGTAAATCTTATCAACAAGAAGCCTGATAATGGTGATATAGTCCTTATTGATGCCGGTGCCAGTTACACTCTTTCGGAAGACGGGACTGTCGTAAAGGGCGATGGTGTTGACGATATAATCGTTAAAAGAGTCATCGCGAGAGGCGGTCAGACTATTGATATCGACTTTGTTTCCGGAAAGGTCTATGTGGATGGAGAAATGCTTCGCGAGAATTATGTGAGACTTGGACTTACTCATACTGACGAAGGTGCGTTTACCGGGCAGTATCCTCTTACTGTACCGGATGGTTACCTGTTTGTTATGGGGGATCATCGTTCTGTTTCAAAAGACAGCCGTTCTGATGAGATCGGATTCATTCCTGAGAAATGTGTCATTGGAAAAGTAGTGCTCAGATTCTATCCTTTCTCGAGTTTGGGAACTGTAAGCTGACAGGCAGAAATCATAAACCGGAGACTTTGGGATAATGAGTTATATTTCAGATCTAAGAACAAAGATCGGTCATGATCCGGTCGTGAATGTCGGAGCTACAATACTGGTTTTCAACAAGAAGCATGAACTGCTTCTCAATCTGAGAAGTGATACCAATGACTGGGGAATCCCGGGCGGTGGAAAAGAACTTGGAGAAACACTGGAAGAATGTGCTCTGAGAGAACTTAAAGAAGAAACTAATCTTGATGCGGACTGCCTTGAACTTATTACTGTTCTTTCCGGCAAAGAATACTATTATACGTACCCTAACGGTGACGAGACCGATTGTGTCATTGCTCTCTATCAGGTGAAGAATTATGATGGGGAATTAAGGATCAATGACGGCGAAAGCAAAAGGCTGGAATTCTTCTCCCTGGAGAGTCTTCCACCGCTTGAATCAAGAGCCGAAGCGATAATCGGAAAGATCAGGAGCGGAAAAATCAAGCTATAAAGCAAAGGAGACAGCTTTGGATAATATTGATATAAAAACGATACAGTGGTTTCCTGGCCACATGGCAAAGACGAGAAGGGCGATTTGCGCAAACCTTAAACTTGTCGATGCGGTCGTAGAGCTGATTGACGCCCGTACGCCGTTTAGCAGCAGGAATCCCGAGATAGATTCACTTACTGCGAAGAAGCCTCGTATCGTACTTTTGAATAAATGTGACCTTGCAGACAGTAATGCGACGACAGCCTGGGTCAACTATCTCAAGAAAGAAAATGTGACAGCTCTTGCTGTTGACTGTAAGTCAGGCAAGGGACTGAATAAAGTAATGCCGACACTCAAGTCTACGGTCCTTAGTGAGCTTATGGAAAAGCGTGAGCGAAACGGAATGGCCGGAGCTCCGATCCGGATGATGATCCTTGGTATTCCAAATGTTGGAAAAAGTTCACTTATCAACAAGCTCGCGGGTGGAAAGCGCGCAAAGGTCGAAGACAGACCAGGAGTTACGCGAACTAAGCAGTGGGTTAAGCTTGCGGATAATACTGAACTTCTTGATATGCCCGGTGTATTATGGCCAAAATTCGAGGATCAGTCTGCAGCTATCAGACTTGCATTCACCGGTGCCATAAGTGATGATATACTGGATATTGAGACACTTGCGATGAAGCTGCTTAGTTATCTCGCAGAAAGTTATCCGCAGTCTCTTACCGAGCGTTATAAGATCGAGTTTTCCAGTGAGGATGACGGCTTGGCCCTTCTTGAAAAAGTGGGGAGAAAGCGTGGTATGGTGATCTCGGGAGGAGAAATAAACACAGAGAGAGCTGCCATTACTGTTCTTGATGAGTTCAGAAGCGGTAAGCTCGGACGCATCACACTTGAGATGCCTCCTGAAAAGGAGTAAGAAATGGCGAGAATTATTCTCCACAAGGAGCTTTTTGACTATGATACGGAGCTTCGCAGGGAGTTCCCGGTAATATGCGGAGTTGACGAAGCGGGGCGCGGACCTCTTGCGGGAGATGTCTACACCGCAGCAGTAATTCTGGATGATGAAACACTCATTGATTATTTAAATGACAGTAAGAAGATATCTGAATCACGCAGAGAGATGCTGTATGATGAGGTTATTTCCAGGGCGAAGGCATATTGTGTTGCTACCGCTAGTGTTGAGGAAATAGATACTCTGAATATTCTGAACGCAACAATGCTAGCTATGAAGCGTGCAGTAGAAGGGCTTGGGATCAAGCCGGATATGGCTCTTGTTGATGGCAACAGGCTTCCGGAACTTGACTGTCCGGCCAGATGTGTTATAAAGGGTGATGCGACTTCAGCTTCTATAGCTGCGGCATCAGTTCTCGCCAAGGTCTCGCGTGACCGGTATATGAGAGAGATAGCAGCTAAGTATCCTGAATACTGTTTTGATCAGCATAAGGGTTACGGAACAGCCCTGCATTGTGAAATGCTGAAAAAGTACGGACCGAGTGATATTCACCGCCGTTCGTTCCTGAAAAAGATTCTTGGTGAATCTAGTAAATAAGGCCTGAAAATGGCTTTTTAAAACAAGTGACTTATTGCCAAAGGCAAAATTAGAAAAAAGGGTGATCCTATGTTTTACAACAGCACAAGAAACAGCAGCGTTAAGGTAAGCAGCGCGGAGGCTATTACACAGGGAATTTCCGCTGAGGGCGGACTCTTTGTTCCCGAGAGCATTCCGACACTCACAAACGACGAGATAAAGGCTCTCGGCGATATGAAATATGCCGACAGAGCTGCGTATGTTTTTGCAAAATATCTTACAGACTTCACAGAAGCTGAGATACACTACTGCACTGACAATGCATACAGCACAAAGAATTTCGAGACAGAGAGCATTGCCGAGATGGCACATCTCTTTGACGGAACATATATGCTTGAACTCTGGCATGGACCCACATGTGCTTTTAAGGATATGGCACTTCAGATCCTTCCTTACTTCCTCACAACTTCAGCAAAGAAGATAAAGCTTGACAAGAAGATAGTTATTCTTGTTGCAACATCAGGTGATACAGGAAAGGCTGCTCTTGAAGGCTTCAAGGATGTTGAAGGCACTTCCATCCTCGTATTCTATCCTGAGGACGGCGTAAGCCCGATGCAGAAGCGTCAGATGAAGACACAGGAAGGTGCCAATGTCGGCGTTTGCGCAATTAAGGGTAACTTTGATGACTGCCAGAATGGCGTTAAGGCTATCTTTACTGATGAAGAGGTCAAGGACAAGCTTGCTGAAAACGGCATGATGTTCTCATCCGCGAATTCCATCAACTGGGGACGTCTTGTTCCACAGGTAGTATACTATGTATCAGCTTACGCTGAGCTCGTAAAAGATGGAGAGATAGCTCTTGGCGACAGCATAAACATTGTTGTTCCAACCGGCAACTTCGGTAATATCCTTGCTGCATACTACGCAAAGCACATGGGTATTCCTGTAAACAAGCTGATTTGTGCATCAAATATCAATAACGTTCTAACTGACTTCATCAATACAGGTATCTACGACAGAAACCGTAAGTTCTACGCAACTGTTTCACCTTCAATGGATATCCTTATCTCAAGCAATCTTGAGAGACTTCTCTATCTCATGACAGGAAGAGATGACAAGCTAATCAGCGAGTGGTTCAGCAAGCTTGCATCTGAGGGAAGATATGAGGTAAACGACGCAGTTAAGGCTAAGCTCAAGGAAGAATTCTACGGCGGTTTCTGCGACGATGGACAGACAAAGTCTACGATCCATGATATCTATGAGAAGTATTCCTATACATGTGACACACATACTGCCGTTGCGGTCAAGGTCTATAATGACTATAAGGCTACAACCGGTGATACAACAAAGACAGTGATTGCTTCCACAGCAAGTCCTTACAAGTTCAGCGCTGCAGTTCTCGAGGCTCTTGAGGGCAAGGCATCTGATATTGATGAGTACGCAAAGGTTGATCGTATAGCAGAACTTTCAGACATTCCTGTTCCTGCTGCTCTCGCAGATCTCAAGAACAAGCCTGAGCGTTTCAGCGATGTTATCGACAAGGCTGATCAGAAGCAGTACGTACTCGGAAAACTCAGCATATAATGAGTCTTTACGCAATTGGCGATCTTCATCTCTCCTTCAGTGATCCTTCAAAGACAATGTCTGTATTTGCCGGATGGGATAATTATCAGGAGAAGATAGAGAAGAACTGGCGTGATATAGTAAAACCTGAAGATACAGTCGTTCTTGCCGGTGACATTTCGTGGGGAATGTCCATTCAGCAGGCTGAACCTGATTTCCGCTTCATCAATGACCTTCCGGGAAGGAAGATCATCCTGAAAGGAAATCATGATTACTGGTGGGTGACGATGAGGAAAATGGAAGGCTTTTTTGCAGAAAAAGGCTTTGATACGCTGAATATCCTCCATAATAACCACTACGAGTATAACGGCTATGGTATATGCGGAACACGTGGCTGGGTAAACGGCACCGATGGCGAAAAGGACGAACAGGATGAAAAAGTCCTGAAACGTGAAGTACAGCGCCTTGAGACATCTATCCAGTCTGCCGTCAATGCAGGTCTGGAGCCTCTTGTATTTATGCACTATCCGCCGATATTTGCATCGAACTTCAATTATGACATACTTGAAGTTCTATATCGCTATAAGATAAAGGCATGCTACTACGGACACATTCATGGACGCTCTGCACACGCACTGTGTGTCACCAACACTTATGATGACATTGATTTTCATCTAATTGCAGGGGATTATATACAGTTTATGCCTGTAAAAGTGATGTAGGATTGTCCAATTAGTAGAAGCTTGAAAATACTGTGGAAAAAATATAAGAAATGTGGTATAATATTCCAGTATTGTTATAGATGTACCCACTGGTCATCAGTTTAAAAATAATCATGGAGGATCAAACATGTTAAAATCATCAAACAAGACAGATGTAAACACTACTGAACTGGTATTATCTATTGATGCGGCAACATTTGAGAACGCCGTTGAGGAAGAGTTCCAGCGTCAGAGAAAGAATATCCAGATAAAGGGATTCAGAAAGGGTAAGGCTCCCAGAAAGCTTGTTGAGAAGGAGTATGGCGAGGGTGCTTTCTACGAGGGCGCTATCAATGCACTTCTCGGACCCGAGATAGATGCAGCAGTTGCAGAGACAAAACTTGTGCTCGTTGACAGACCTAACGTTGAGGTTACATCGATCGATAAGGAGAACGGTGTTGAGCTTAAGGTTGTTTGTGTAACTAAGCCTGAGATTGAGATTTCTGACTACAAGGGAATAAAGGCTCCCAAGGAAGTCAAGGAAATAACTGATGAGGATATCGACAAGCAGATTGATATCATCAGAAAGAAGAATGCTCGTATAGTTTCTATCGAAGACAGAGCAGCTCAGATGGATGATGAAGTTACAATTGACTTCGAGGGCTTCTTTGGTGACGAGGCATTCGAGGGCGGCAAGGGTGAAGATCACCAGCTCAAGCTCGGCAGCGGTCAGTTCATCCCAGGATTCGAGGATCAGATCGTTGGTCACAACATCGGAGATGAGTTTGACGTAGTTGTTTCCTTCCCTGAGGATTACCACATGGCTGATTATGCTGGCAAGGAAGCTACTTTCAAGACAAAGCTCAAGGCTATCAGCTACGAGGAGCTCCCAGAGATCAATGATGATCTTATCAAGGACGCTACTGAGTTCGATACAGTTGATGAGTATAAGGCTGACATAAAGACAAAGCTTGAAGAGGCTGCTGTTCAGCATGCTGATTCAGCATTCGAGAGCGCAGTTCTCAACGCTCTTATCGCTAAGGTTGATGCTCCTATTCCGAACTGCATGTATGAGCAGAGAATAGATTCTCTCATCCGTTCATTTGATCAGCAGCTCCAGCAGCAGGGTATGAACCTCAAGATGTACTGCCAGTACACAGGTATGGATGAGGATGCCCTCAGAGAAACTTACCGTGACAGAGCAGAGAGTGAAGTTAAGCTTCGTCTTGCTCTTGAGAAGATCGCAGAGATCGAGAACCTCGAGGTAACTGAGGAAGAGATCAATAACGGTCTTTCAGAGATCGCTGCATCAAATAATGTTGATGTTGATACAATCAAGAAATTCATTCCTCTTGCTGAGTACACAGCTGATATGAAAGTTCAGAAGGCTGTTGATCTCGTAAAGGAGAACGCAGTAATTGATAATTCAGCTCCAGCTGAAGAAGCAGCTGCAGAATAAAAAATAGAAATACTTATCAGTTGTCCCGCATATATTTTGTGGGACAATGGTTTTATAGAAAGGGCGATGAAATTATGAGTTTTATACCGTATGTTGTCGAACAGACAAGTCGTGGAGAGAGATCGTACGATATCTTCTCACGCCTGCTTAATGACAGAATCATTATGCTTTCTGATCAGGTTAACGATACAACTGCTAGTCTTGTAGTTGCACAGCTTCTGTTCCTCGAGAGCCAGGATACTGAAAAGGATATATCCCTTTATATCAACAGTCCCGGCGGATCAGTAACCGCAGGTATGGCGATATATGACACAATGAATTATATCAAGTGTGATGTTTCGACCATCTGTATCGGTATGGCAGCATCCATGGGCGCTTTCCTTCTCTCGTCAGGCGCAAAGGGCAAGCGTATCGCTCTTCCTAACAGTGAAATAATGATCCATCAGCCTCTGATCGGCGGTGGCCTTGGCGGTCAGCAGACCGACATCATGATCCAGGCCAAGAACCTCGAGCGTACAAGAGACAGACTTGAGTCTATTCTTGCCGCAAACGCAGGAAAGACCGTTGAAGAGATCCATGACGCATGTGAGCGTGATAATTACATGACAGCTCAGGAAGCTCTGGAATACGGCCTTATCGATAAAGTAATCGAAAAGAGGTAAGGACATAATGGCTGAATTTAAGTCTTGCAGCTTCTGCGGAAAAGGCGAGAATCGAGTTCAGAGTATGTTTTCCGCAGGCTCTGCCAATATATGTGATGAGTGCGTAGTATACTGCTACGAGATGATTTTCGGACCAGGTATATCAAAGGCTCAGCGTAAGGCATCAAAGAATGATAAAAAGGATCTGGCATCAATGAAGCTCCTTAAGCCTGTGGAAATAAAGAGCTTTCTCGATGATTATGTTATCGGACAGGATGATGCAAAGATCTCTCTTGCTGTTGCTGTATATAACCACTACAAGAGAATAATGAGCCAGGATTCAAAAGATCAGGACGGCGTTGAGCTTCAGAAGAGCAATGTGCTTCTTCTTGGCCCTACTGGTGTTGGAAAGACCTTTCTTGCACAGACACTTGCTAAGCTTCTGAATGTACCGTTTGCAATAGCTGATGCTACAACTATTACAGAAGCCGGCTATGTAGGTGATGATGTTGAGAATGTTCTTCTCAGACTCATACAGGCTGCTGATTACGATATTAAGGCTGCAGAGCGTGGTATCATATATATCGATGAGATCGATAAGATAGCAAGAAAATCAGAGAACACTTCTATTACCCGTGATGTAAGCGGTGAAGGTGTTCAGCAGGCTCTTCTGAAGATTATTGAAGGAACAGTATCCAATGTTCCTCCTCAGGGTGGAAGAAAGCATCCTAATCAGGAGACACTCCAGATAGATACAAGAAACATCCTCTTTATCTGCGGCGGAGCATTTGACGGACTTGAGCGTCAGATACAGAAGCGTATCGGTAAGGCTCCTATCGGCTTCGGCGGAGAGATAAAGACTGATAAGGTTGAAAAGACAAATATCTTCAAGCAGGTTATACCGAAGGACCTTATTAAGTTTGGTATGGTTCCTGAATTTGTTGGACGTCTTCCGGTTATAACAGTTCTCGAGGAACTCGATGAGGATTCACTTGTTTCTATCCTTACTGAACCGAAGAATGCGCTGATCAAGCAGTATAAGAAACTGTTTGACTATGATGATATTGAACTTGAGATAAATGATGATGCTCTAGTTGAGATCGCAAAGAAGGCTATCGCACAGAAGACAGGCGCCAGAGGCCTTCGTTCAATACTCGAGGGAGTACTGATGAAGACAATGTATCTTGTTCCTTCAGACGGAAGCATTGCTCGTGTAACCGTAACTAAGGAGTGTGTTACAGAAAAGGCAGAGCCGATTCTCACAAACAGACGCAACAAGATAGTAACCCTTGAAACAATTGCAGAATAACAAACTGCATTTATCAAAATGATGTAAATAGCCCTGAGACGGTTGTGATTGAAAACCGCCCCAGGGCTTTTTGTCATATTCGTATGGGTTCAGATCCTATCTGAACTTTTCTAAACGATAGAGATGTTCATCATCAATTTCTTGGATACCGTTTTTGAAATCATATCCGAGTTTTCTGTAGAACTCAACTGCGGTGATCGAAGCAGGTATCTCAACTCGTTTTGCTCTTAAAAAGTATTCATCCTGTTCAAGGGTTTCTATGATTTTTCTTCCGATACCATTGCCCTGATATTCCGGATGCACAAATATGGAGAACAGGCTGCTTTCATCTTCCTTGCCCCAATATGGGCCAATTGCACCGCAGCCTATGATTTGGTTATCATCACATACGACATATAAGTGTGTCCAGCCAGAGCGTTCGATCAGTTTATCTGCATTAAGGGAATCGATACAGATCTCAAGATCCTCTGGTGTATAGTCCTTAGAATTCGTTGTACGTAATGTTCTGGCAATTACTTCTGCAAGTTCTTTTGCGTCGTCATTCTGAAATCTTCTGATATTCATTACTCATCACCTCAATAGCTGTTTTTTTGATTATATCGGATAGTTAGTGAATAGTCAAGTAATATTTCTGAGGATTTTGAAATCTGTTGTCACATAATAATCAGATTAAGTATCAGCAGGGGAGCGAGCAGAATCATGCTGATTGCGGTAAATGTGAGCATATATCTTCCTGACTGAGCTGTATTAGTTTTACGATAGAACTGGAATGAGATAAGGCTTGCGAGGGAAGCGATTATTGTACCGAGGCCTCCGATATCAACGCCGAGCAGAAGAACGGTTCCTTTGTCTGTAAAGCTTGACAGCATGACGGCTGCCGGGACGTTACTGATAACCTGTGAAAGAAGGAATGAAATGATCAGTTCATTTCCTGAAAGAATTCCGCGGAAGAAATCATTGACTGCGTCAATACGTGCGATATTGCCTACAAATATGAAGAAGCACAGAAAAGTTCCGAGAAGAGGATAATCGGCTTTGGTAAGAAGGCTTCTGTCGAAAATAAGGGCAACTACGAGTGCAGCTATCAGGCATATCCAGTCAGGAATATATCTGAATACTGTCAGCAGGCATACAGCGAATAGTGCGACATAACCGATCGTGGGCGCGATCCTGAACTCGGAATTCTTCTCGGACGGAGATGCGCATTTTTCAGCCGGAATAATCAATGTTAGCAGAACTAAAACAATAAATGAAACAATACCTGACGGAAGTGTTGTGCGTATGAAATCCCAGGCTGTAAGTTTGTATTCATCGTATATATACAGATTCTGCGGGTTGCCGACTGGAGTCATCATACTGCCAAGGTTTGCGGCAATTGTTTCCAGTACTATTGTACGTATCCTTATTTTTTCATCCTTTGCGCTCGCAAATATCATAAGGTTAAGAGGCACAAATGTTATAAGAGCTACATCATTAGTGACCAGCATAGAAGAAAAGAAACAGAGCAGAACGAGAATAAGTACGATACGGCGTGATGTACCTGCTTTTTTCAGCATAAGATCAGAAGCTTTGTCAAATATTCCGACACTTCTGAATCCGGCAACTGCTATCATAAGCGCGAACAGTTCGATGAGAACAGTTCGGTTTATATAGCCAAGGTATTCTTTATCCGGGGTGACTATGAACATCGTGATGAGTGCGGCGATGAACGCTATCACGAGCACAGGCTGGGATTTGAGGATCTTTAGCATGGAGACTCCTTTGCATAGAAACAGCCGACAGACTGTCGGCTGTTATCATGATTATTTTTTAATTGCTCTCTGTAAAGCCTTTACAATCTCGACGATAGGGATTATCACAGTTGCTATAAGGAATGCGTAAAGGTATTCCATAGCGTCAAGCTTTGCAAGTGAGAAGATGTCTCTGAGTGCTGGGATAAGGAGTATTGGGATAATGAGAATGAATGAAACCAGTATTGATAATAGGAGCATCTTGTTATGGCTGTGCATAGCGAAGATTGACTTATCAAGGCTGCGCATATTCCATGAATGAAGCATCTCACAGACTGAAAGAGTGATGAATGCCATTGTTGTTCCTGCCTCAGGAGAGGTCTGCGCACCGATTACATAGGAAGCAAGTGTAAGGAATGAAATGACGAATCCCTGCCAGAGGAGATTTACTCCGAGACCGTCAGAGAATATGTGTGAATTGCTGCTTCGAGGCTTACGGTCCATAATTCCTGGTTCTGCGGCTTCCATTCCAAGCGCTACAGCCGGGAAACAGTCGGAAATGAGGTTGATCCACAGCAGGTGAACAGGTCCGAAGATCGTGAATGCGCCACCTGTGAGTTTCCCAAGACCAAGTGTTGCCACAAGTATGCAGATTACCTCACTGAGGTTACTCGAGAGCAGGAACTGTATAGCCTTACGGATGTTGTCGTATATACGTCTTCCTTCTTCAACAGCTCCGACAATGGTTGCGAAGTTGTCATCCGTGAGGACCATATCTGCAACATTCTTAGTTACATCTGTACCAGTGATACCCATGCCGACACCGATGTCAGCGCTCTTGATTGAAGGAGCGTCATTAACTCCGTCACCTGTCATAGCAGTTGTCATATCCTTCTTGCGCCATGCATTTACGATACGGACTTTGTGCTCAGGCTGAACACGAGCATATACACTGTAATTCTGAACTGTACTGTTGAACTCGTCGTCAGGTATCTTTGAGAGCTCTGCTCCGGTTATAGCCTGCTGACCTTCTCCAAGGATACCGAGTTCCTTAGCGATAGCAACTGCTGTGTCTCTGTGGTCGCCTGTTATCATTACAGGACGTATTCCGGCGGACTGACAAAGCTTGATAGCTGGTTTAACTTCAGGACGGACAGGATCTATCATACCGGTCATACCGATGTATATGAGATCGTGTTCAAGAGCTGCAGGTGAGCAGTCTTCAGGAAGCGAATCATACTCACGGTACGAAGCCATAAGTACACGGAGAGCTTTATCTGCCATAGCCTTGTTTTCACTGAGAATATGCTCTCGGTCGTGCTCATCCAAGTTGCGGACTACACCACCGTCAAAGATTTTAGTACAGTTTCCAAGGACGACGTCAGGAGCACCTTTAGTGTACTGAATATATCCGTTCTGTGTCTTGTGTATTGTTGACATCATCTTACGGAGCGAATCGAACGGGGCTTCAGCATTACGCGGAGTTTCAGCTTCAAGTTCGTATTTTTTGAGGCCGCTCTTATTTGCGTAAGCAACAAGAGCTGCTTCGGTAGGTTCTCCGGCAACTGTATCGTCAGAATTGAGTTGCGCATCGCAGCAGAGTGCCATAGCGCGTGCAAGGAGAAGCTTGTCACTTGTGCTTTCCTCAACGACAGTCATCTTATTCTGTGTGAGGGTACCTGTCTTGTCAGAGCAGATAACCTGAGCACATCCAAGCGCCTCGACTGCGGTAAGGCGGCGGATTACGGCGCCACGCTTGGACATATTTGTTACGCCGATCGAAAGAACAACGGTAACAACTGCAGCAAGTCCTTCAGGAATAGCAGCAACAGCAAGGCTGACAGCTATCATGAATGATTCGAGGAATCCGGGGAGAGTGATGACACCATCTCTTATCAGCATCTGTAAAACGCTGATTATAAGAATTATAACACAGATCAGAAGAACGGCTACAGAAAGGATCTTACTGAGCTGTGTGAGGCTCTTCTGAAGGGGAGTCTCATCGTCATCAGCTTCAGCGATAGCTCCGGCGATCTTACCCATTTCAGTTTTCATACCGGTTGCGACTACAACTGCTTCTGCACGTCCGTAAGCGACGCTGCTTCCCATGTAGAGCATATTCTTTCTGTCACCGAGCGGTACATCCTCACCAGTGAGTATGTCACTCGTTTTTTCACAAGGAACGCTTTCTCCTGTCAGTGCTGATTCCTCAGCTTTGAGAGAGGCCGCTTCAAGTATACGGCAGTCAGCAGGAACATTATCTCCGGCTTCAAGCGCTATAACATCACCGGGAACCAGTTCTGAGCTTGGAATAACCACAAGCTCGCCTGAACGGAAGACCTTGCTCTGAGCAGCACTCATTGCCTGGAGCGCTTCGATGGCTGATTCGGCCTTATTTTCCTGGTATACTCCGAGAACTGCGTTTGCTAATACAACAAATAAAATAATGAATACATCAGCTTCAAGCTTGCCTTCGGAGATGATTCCTGTTATTGCTGATATAGCCGCTGCGGCGATAAGAACAAGGATCATCGGATTCTTAAACTGCTCAATAAAGCGGGCTAGCAGTGTAGGCTTCGGAGGTTCGTCAAGTTTGTTCTGTCCTACATCTGCAAGGCGCTTCTGAGCCTCTTCAGAGGTTAGTCCGTTTTCTGAACTTTTTACTTCAGCGAATACGGAGCTTATTGGTTCCAGATAATGCTTCATACTGTTCCCCTTTCAAAAGAAAGATATTAAAATTCAAAACAGTATAATTATACCATATTATTAAAGAAATAGCAATACCAAAAAGAATTAGATATTAGAATCAATTATTGCTAAAAATAGCGAAAAACTGTGGCGGATTGTACCCGCGGGGTTGCATTTTACTTTATAATATGTTATAATGTTATTCAATCGTATGCTGCACTGGGCAGATACGTATAAAACAAGCAAATACCAAGGATATGGTGAAAAAATGGAACAGACCAGAAAAAGTGATAAAAACACAGATAACGGAAATATATTCTATACAGTGCCGATGAGAGGCCTCGTTGCGTTTCCGAAAATGGTAATGCATTTCGATGTTGCTCGTCAGAAGTCGGTTGATTCAATAGAAATGGCTCTCAAGGAGGGCGGAAAGCTTTTCCTTGTAACACAGCACGAGACTTATGTTGACAATCCCAAGGCAACAGATCTTTATAAGGTCGGTGTTGTTGCTGAGATCAAGCAGGTACTGAAGCTTCCTGACAATATAATGAAGGTGCTTGTTGAGGGCATATATAAGGCAAATCTTGTACGTCTAATTGATGACGGAGAAACACTGAAGGCTGAAGTTAAACGTACGCCTACATATTCTCGCGCAAAGGTTGACGAGGTTGAATCAGAAGCGCTGATGCGTTCTGTAAAGGACATATTTGAGCGCTATTCAGCTTACTTCCCGAAGATGCCGAAGGAACTGCTCACATCTGTTATGACACAGGGTGACCCTTACAAGTTATTCGAGGCAGTAACTTTCAACTGTAATCTCAACTACCGTGACAAGCAGACACTTCTTGAGGAATCAAACATCATCAACAAGCTGTCAGTTCTCTTTGCATGTCTGTCTTCAGAGGTCGAGATCCTTGAACTCGAGAACCTCATCAATGAGCAGACAAAGAACAGCATAGACAAGGGACAGAAGGAGTATTATCTCCGTGAGCAGATGAGGATAATTCAGGAACAGCTCGGCGAAGATGACGGTGATGAGGCGTTTGAGTACATAAACGACATTTACAGTCTGAAGCTTGATAAGAAGAACACCGAGAAGCTCCTCAAGGAAGCTGATAAGCTCAGCAAACTTCCTCCTGCTTCACAGGAAGCTTTTGTAATAAAGAACTACCTAGATACAGTACTTGACCTTCCATGGAACAAGTATACCAAGGCGAAGATATCCATGGATAAAGCAGAGGATATCCTTGAAAAGGATCATTATGGCCTTAAGAAAGTCAAGGAACGTATTCTTGAGTTCCTTGCAGTACATATGCTGAATCCTGATATCAAGGGACAGATAATCTGTCTTGCGGGCCCTCCCGGTATCGGTAAGACTTCTATAGCAAAGTCAATCGCAAAGGCTATGGGACGCAAGTACGCGAGAGTATCACTCGGTGGCGTCCGTGATGAGGCTGATATAAGAGGCCACAGAAAGACTTATGTCGGTGCTATGCCTGGTCGTGTGATAACCGCTCTTCAGCAGGCAGGATCTGCAAATCCGCTAATCCTTTTTGATGAGATCGATAAGCTATGCAGTGATATAAAGGGAGATCCTTCATCAGCAATGCTGGAGGTACTTGACAGTGAGCAGAACAACGCCTTCCGTGATCATTTCATTGAGGTGCCGTTTGATCTCAGCAAGTGCGTCTTTATAACTACTGCAAATAATGTATCTGCTATTCCCGCACCGCTTCTTGACCGTATGGAACTTATCGAGCTTCCGAGCTATACCGCAGAGGAGAAGTTCCACATTGCAAAGGATCATCTTGTTCCCAAGCAGCTTAAGGAACATGGCCTAAAGGGAACACAGCTCAAGATCGAAGACGGTGCTATAAATGATATTATACAGTACTACACCAAGGAGGCTGGTGTCAGAAGCCTTGAGAGATTCATTGCTTCACTCTGCAGAAAAGCGGCTAAGAAGATAGCTTCCGGAGAAGCAAAGCGGGTTACTGTTAAGTCAAAAGAGCTTCAGGACTGGCTTGGTGTCAAGAAGTATCTTCCGGATCTTCTTTCTCAGAAGAACCAGGTCGGTGTAGTAAACGGACTCGCTTGGACGAGTGTAGGCGGCGTTCTCATGCCTCTCGAAGTTATTGTGATGAAGGGTACTGGCAAGATCGAGGTTACCGGTTCTCTTGGTGATGTAATGAAGGAGAGCGCAAAGATCGCAGTAAGTTATGTAAGAAGTGTTGCTGACAAGTATGGAATTGATCCTGATTTCTATAAGAACTGCGACATTCATATAAATGCTCCTGAGGGAGCTGTTCCGAAGGATGGTCCGTCCGCAGGTGTTACTATGACAACCGCTCTTGTTTCAGCGTTGTCTGGCATGCCTGTCAGAGCCGATGTCGCTATGACAGGTGAGATCACACTTCATGGAAGAGTTCTTCCGATAGGAGGCTTGCGCGAGAAGACTATGGCAGCTTATAAGGCTGAGATCGGTACAGTGATCATTCCTGTTTCAAACAAGCCTGATCTTGAAGAGGTCGATGACGTAGTTAAGAACGCTATAGAGTTCGTTTACGCAGAAAATCTTGAAACCGTTCTTGATACTGCGCTAATAAAGCCTGTTAAGCCGAAGCGCAGAACATCATCAACACGCAGAGCGTCAGCAGCAACTGCCAACTAAAAAAGCTTAAGGAGGGTTTCCGTGAAGCTGAATTACAATAAAGCCGAATTTGTTGCCGCATACGGGAAATTCTCCCAGATCCCGTCTCCGGACCGGATCGAGATAGCGTTTGCGGGACACTCGAATGTGGGCAAGTCCACACTCATAAATAAGCTCTTTAACCGAAAGAACCTTGCGAGAGTAAGTTCTGTACCCGGAAAAACCGCCACTATAAACTTCTATGGACTGGAGAATGTCTACTTTGTGGATCTTCCGGGATATGGTTATGCAAAGGTGGCTAAATCTGAAAAAGAACGCTGGGCGGGGCTGATTGAAGGCTATCTTGGTTCTGACCGCGACATACGTCTGGTATTCATGCTGGTAGACATGCGCCATGCGCCCACAAAGGATGATGTGGACATGATAAACTACCTCATAGATACTGAGATGCCGTTCGTAATAGTTCTTACCAAGGCGGATAAGCTTAAAAAGATGGAACGCGAGAAGCGCATGGAGGCTTTTCGTACTGAAATACCTTGTTTTGATGATATTCATGTTATTCCGTTCTCTTCTATGACATTTGAAGGTGTTGATGAATTAAGACAGATCGTCGAGGATGTAACTGAAGAGGAACAGAATGAAAATGAATCTGTTCAGGACTAATTAATGAAAGGATAGATTGAAATGTTTGTTTCCGAAGACCTTGCCGTAAATGCACAGGGACACTTGACCATTGACGGTGCTGACACAGTTGAATTAGCGGAAAAATACGGAACCCCGCTTTATGTAATGGATGAAGATCTCATTCGCAAGAACCTTCGCCGTTTCCATGACAGCATGAACAAGTTCTATAATGGACAGGGAGAGGTTCACTTTGCTGGCAAGGCGTTTTCCTGCATGGAGATGTGCCGTATTGTAGCAAGCGAGGGTGATGGCCTTGATGCCGTTTCTATAGGAGAACTCTACACAGCTGTAAAGGCCGGCTTCCCTATGGAAAAGGTCGGTTTCCACGGAAACAACAAGACTGATGCTGAGCTGAGATATGCTCTTGAGGCAGGAGTAGGTCATATCATCGTTGACAATATTCCTGAGCTTCACAGACTTGAAGCTATTTCAAAGGAAATGGGCAAGAAACCTCATATCATGTTCCGAATCAAGCCCGGTATAGACGCACATACCCATAAGGCTGTAATGACCGGACAGATCGACAGTAAGTTCGGATTTGCACTCGAGACCGGGGAGGCTTTCGAGGCTGTAAAGGAAGCTGTTGCTTGCGAGAATGTTGACTTCTATGGCGTTCACTGCCATATTGGTTCGCAGATCTTTGATATTGAGCCTTTTGAGGCAGCTGCAAAGACAATGCTTGAGTTTATCGCAAAGGTAAAAAATGAACTCGGATATGAGATCAAAGGACTCAATCTTGGCGGTGGATTTGGTATAAAGTATCTTACTGAGCATGATCCGAAACCGTTTGAAGATTTTATCGAGCGTGTTTCTGCGGTAGTTAAGACCCAGTGCGCAGAACTCGGAATTGCTCAGCCCAGAATGTATATTGAGCCGGGCAGATCAATAGTTGGTTCCGCCGGAATAACTCTCTATACTGTAGGTGCAAGAAAGGAAATTCCAGGTATACGTACATACATCTCAATTGATGGAGGCATGCCGGATAATCCGCGCTATATCCTTTATGAGTCTGAGTATGAGGCTGTTGTAGCAAACAAGGCTGCTGAAGAGCGCAATGAGAAGGTCACCATCGCAGGAAGATGCTGTGAGAGCGGAGATCTTATCGGTGAGAATATGGATCTTCAGCATGCTGAATCAGGCGATATTATTGCAGTTCTTGCTACAGGAGCATATAACTTCTCAATGGCAATGACCTATAACAGACTGCAGCGTCCTGCTGTTGTATTTGTAAAGGACGGAGAGAGCAGAATAGGCGTAAGACGCGAGTCTCTCGACGATATTATCAAGAACGATGTTTGATAAGCTCGATATTGTGCTTGCCTTGGCTCTTGCGGGATTTTTCGCTTTTCTGCTGTATAAGATGATGAGCTTTGATAAGCATTTGGACGACCAGAGAGAAAATAGTCAGTTCTATTATCACAAGACATCATGGGAAAAACGAGAGATCAATGATTATAAGTTGAAAAAATACGGCGTTGTGTCCGGCATTATGATAATTTGTCTCATATACACGGTGCTGCGCCTGAATGGTACGATCGGCAATATTTTCAGCTTTTTCTTCTAGATTGTTTTAGGGACGGTTATTCCGTCCCTTTTTTGCTGCGATTTTCATAAGTATTTTGGGGCTTCAAAAGTGGCTTTTGAACAATATGATTTAGCAATTAGAAGTTTCTAACTATATATGGTTTCTGACTTGTTTAATTCTTGACAAACTTTGTGAAAAGTAGTAAAATGTAATATATATGTATTGAAAGGACTGATCTCTATGGGTTCAACACTTACTGAAAAGATCTTAAAGGCACATCTCGTTGACGGCGAGTATGTAAAAGGACAGGAAATCGGCATTCGTATCGACCAGACTCTTACACAGGACGCTACCGGAACAATGGCTTACCTTGAGTTCGAGGCTATCGGAGTTCCAAGAGTAAAGACAGAGCGTTCTGTTGCTTATATTGATCACAATACTCTTCAGAGCGGATTTGAGAACGCTGATGATCATCGTTTCATCGGAAGCGTTGCAAAGAAGCATGGAATATATTTTTCACGTCCCGGTAACGGTATCTGCCATCAGGTGCACCTTGAGAGATTTGGTGTTCCCGGAAAGACACTGATCGGTTCTGACAGCCATACACCTACAGGCGGCGGTATCGGTATGATCGCTATTGGTGCCGGCGGTCTTGACGTTGCTGTTGCAATGGGCGGCGGTGCATACTACATAACATGTCCTAAGGTTGTAAAGGTTAACCTGACAGGTAAGCTAAGCCCTTGGGTATCCGCTAAGGATGTTATTCTTGAAGTGCTCAGAAGAATGTCTGTTAAAGGTGGCGTAGGCAAGGTTATTGAGTATGTTGGCGAAGGCGTTAAGACACTTTCTGTTCCTGAGCGTGCTACTATCACAAACATGGGTGCTGAGCTCGGAGCAACAACATCGATCTTCCCTTCAGACGAAGTAACAAAGCAGTTCCTCAAGGCTCAGAAGCGTGAAGAGGTATGGACTCCTCTTGCTGCTGATCCTGACGCAGTTTATGACGAGGAACTTGATATAGACCTCAGCAAGCTCGTTCCTCTTGCAGCATGTCCTCATTCACCTGACAACGTAAAGAGCGTTGAGGAGATCGGCAAGCTCAAGATTGATCAGGTTTGTATCGGTTCATGTACAAACTCTTCTCTCCTTGATATGCTCAAGGTAGCTCATATTCTCAAGGGCAAGACTGTTCACCCTGATGTTTCACTTGCTATCGCTCCTGGTTCCAAGCAGGTTCTCAACATGATGGCACAGAATGGTGCACTCTCCATCCTCATTGATGCAGGCGCTCGTATCCTTGAGTCTGCATGTGGTCCTTGCATCGGTATGGGTCAGTCTCCTAACTCTAAGGGTATCTCTCTCCGTACTTTCAACAGAAACTTTGAAGGACGTTCCGGAACAAAGGACGGTCAGATCTACCTTGTATCACCTGAAATGGCTGCTGCTTCAGCAATCAGCGGCTACCTTACAGATCCTCGTGATCTCGGTGATATGCCTGAATTCAAACTTCCTGAGGAATTCACAATCAATGATAATATGGTTGTTCCTCCGGTTCCTGTTGAGGAAATGGACAGCGTAGAGATCCTCCGCGGACCAAACATCAAGCCATATCCTGATACAACTCCTCTTCTTGAGAATATTGATGCACCTGTATCGCTCAAGGTCGGCGACAATATCACTACTGACCACATTATGCCTGCTGGTGCTAAGATCCTTCCTCTTCGTTCAAATATTCCGAAGATCAGCCAGCATTGCTTCGCTGTATGCGATGAGAGCTTCCCGAAGAGAGCTGAGGAACTTGGAAAGAGCATAATCGTAGGTGGTTCCAACTATGGTCAGGGATCATCACGTGAGCATGCTGCTCTTGCTCCTCTTTATCTCGGAGTTAAGGCTGTTCTAGTTAAGTCGTTCGCACGTATTCACCGTGCAAATCTTATAAACGCTGGTATCCTCCCGCTCACATTCGTGAACGAGGCTGACTATGACAAGATAAATCAGGGAGATCAGCTTGTTCTTGCTGATGTGAGAAAGGCTGTTGCTGACGGCAAGTCTGAACTCACTGTTGTAAACAAGACAAATGGTGCTGAGATTCCTGTTCTCTGTGAGCTTTCAGGTCGTACAAAGGATATCATGCTCGCAGGCGGGCTTCTTGATTACACAAGAGAATCGATGAAGTAATGAGCAGCATCGCTGCAGCTCAGACTGAAAAGAAAAAGTTTGGCATTAGTGCTTCGGGGCTTAAATACATTGTGATATTCGCAATGCTTTGCGACCATATAGCGTATTTGTTTTTACCGTCTGAGTCAATGCTCTATGGTGTTATGCGCTGTTTTGGCCGCACGACGGCTCCGGTTATGTGCTTCTTCATTTCAGAGGGATTTCATTATACTCATAATCTGAAAAAATACTTTCTGCGGCTTGGCGTATTTGCCTTTATCTCACATTTTGCCTTTAGATATGCATTCGGAAAAGGGATATTCTCTATCGGAGTTGAGAGCTTCATAGCTACGCTCTTCTTCTCTCTGCTGTCAGTGTATATCTATAATACGGAAAAGGTAAAAACTGCATTTAAGTTTCCCTTAATAATTCTGATGCTCTTCTTTGCTGATTTTTGTGACTGGGGAGCAGATGCGGTATTGTTCACGCTCGCTTTTGAGCTTGCTCGCGGAAAAAGAGAGAATCAGCTGATTGCTTATGGATCAGTTGCGATAATACGGAGATTGTTTCCGCTTTTCCGAATTGCAGTCAAGACTCCGGATGCAATGCAATATGAATGGTATAAATTCGGGGTATTGATACCAATTGTTCTAATAATGCTGTATAATGGCGAAAAAGGCGGAAGTAAGCATACAAAATGGGTGTTCTATATTTTCTATCCTGCACATCTGTTTGTGCTGGGATACATTCATAGAAAATACTTTCAGTAAATGGTTTTCAGGAGGAATGATCAATGAAAGGAATGATAGAGCTTCTTGTATTTCTTTTCGTTCTGATGTTCCTTGCCTGGTGTGCGAACATATACAGGCACATACGTGCTGGCGGATGGAAAGGTTTCACTGCAGTGGTTGATATTGTCGGTGCTCTTGTTATAGCCGGTATGACTGCCGCACTTGCGCTTCCACTAATAAAATGATATGAAGACGACGCTTAAGGGACGCGGTAAATATTATCCGGGCTGTTTTTACGGACTTGTTCTTTCTCTTCCTTTCGTGGTGGAATATCTTGTGATTGCTTATCCTCATTTCAAATCGGTTGGAACTGTGGTACAGGTCATATTGTTTTTTGTTCCGATTCTGTTGATGAATTTCTTATTCTTATTTGTTGGTAAAAGATTTCATGATTTTACCGAGAGAATGTATGACAGATTCAGCTTTTCTTCAGCACATTCAAAGCATTGGGCTGATTTCACGGAAATATTAAGCATGCTTGCGCTCCTGGTGGTATTCATGGCAATTGTCCTGATATCGGAGCGTATAAGAGGACGGGCTTAGTATGATGGATTCAGTGCCATTTATTACTGAGGCAGAGAAGAGGAGACATTATGCAGTCAGTTAATGAATTAATGTGGTATTACAGACATCGTCACTGGACGCTCAAGGACTTTGCAATAATAGGCTGTTCCTTTGTGCTGTATATTGTTCTGAAGATCACTCTTCCGAAGATATTCAAATCAACGGATGAGAGAATGCTTGACAAGATTTCTTGGGGCATCGCAATTGTCTCAATGATAGTCCTTATTTTTGCAACATAAAAAATATCCGCTGAAAAGCGGTCAATAATAATTCAGGAGGTCTGAACCAATGGCAAAGATAACTATGAAAACTCCGCTTGTCGAAATGGACGGCGACGAGATGACCAGAATACTCTGGCAGTGGATCAAGGAAACTCTTCTTGAACCATATGTAGAGCTTAACACTGAGTACTACGATCTTGGACTCAAGCATCGTGAGGAAACAAAGGACCAGGTTACTCTTGACTCCGCAGAAGCTACAAAGAAGTATGGCGTAGCGGTAAAGTGTGCTACTATTACTCCTAATGCTGCAAGAATGCCTGAGTATAACCTTACTCAGATGTGGAAGTCACCTAACGGTACTATAAGAGCAGCTCTTGATGGTACTGTATTCAGAACTCCTATAATCGTAAAAGGCATTGAGCCATATATCCCTACATGGACAAAACCGATCACTATCGCACGTCATGCGTATGGTGACGTATATAAGAATACTGAGATGCGTGTATCAAAGGGAAGCAAGGCTGAACTCGTAGTTACTGATGAAAATGGAAACGAGACTCGTGAGCTTATCCATGATTTCACTAAGTGTGACGGTATCATCCAGGGACTTCACAATCTCGACGCTTCGATCGCTGGCTTTGCCAGAGCTTGTCTCAATTACGGACTTGATCTCAAGCAGGATGTATGGTTTGCTTCAAAGGATACTATCTCAAAGAAGTATGACCATCGCTTCAAGGATATCTTCCAGGAGATCTATGACAACGAGTACAAGGAGAAGTATGAGGCTGCAGGAATTGAATACTTCTATACACTCATCGATGATGCTGTAGCACGTGTTATACGTTCTAACGGTGGTTACATCTGGGCATGCAAGAACTATGATGGTGACGTAATGTCAGACATGGTTTCCACAGCTTACGGAAGCCTTGCCATGATGACATCAGTTCTCGTATCACCTGATGGAATCTATGAGTATGAGGCTGCTCACGGAACCGTACAGCGTCATTACTACAAGTATCTCAAGGGCGAAGAGACTTCTACAAACTCCGTTGCAACCATATTCGCATGGAGCGGTGCTCTCCGCAAGAGAGGTGAGCTTGACGGAACAAAGGAACTTTGTGATTTTGCTGATAAGCTCGAAAAGGCGACTATCCAGACAATAGAGGACGGCGTTATGACCGGTGACCTCTATCTCATTTCAAAGCTTGAAAACAAGCGTAAGGTTGATTCAAAGACATTCCTCGACGAAATTAAAGTCAGACTTGACAGAATGATGTAATTAGCGGATCAGGATCCGTAGATAGTGAGGCTATATAAAATGGCAAAAAGCGCAATTTCAAATTCAGTAATCAGACGTCTGCCAAGATACTACCGTTTTCTTGGCGACCTTGAGAATAACGGATATGTACGTATTTCTTCAAGAGAACTTGCAGAAAAGATGGGACTGACAGCGTCTCAGATAAGACAGGATTTCAACTGCTTCGGCGAATTCGGCCAGCAGGGCTACGGATATAATGTTACAGGCCTTAAAGCAGAGATAGGAAAGATACTCGGACTCGATAAGCAGACTCCTATGATCCTTCTCGGAGCAGGTAACCTCGGAAGAGCTCTTGCTTCTCACATCGACTTCCGTAACAGAGGATTCGATCTCATTGGTGCTTTTGACGCCAATCCTGACCTTGTCGGCAATAAGATCGGAGAGCTTACAGTTATGAGCGTTTCTGATCTGGAGGGATTCTGCAAGGAGCACGCTCCAGTAGCTGCTATACTTTGTATTCCACGAGAGGCTGCTGAGAAGGAAGTTGAGAGACTTATCAGTTATGGCATCCGTGCTTTCTGGAACTTCACACACTATGATCTTCGTGTAAGCCACAAGGATGTAGCTGTTGAGAATGTTCATCTTGGCGATAGCCTTACAACACTTTCTTATTGTATAAATACATCTGACTGAAAATAGTGCAGGGGATACCCTGCACTATGTGTTTGGTCGATATATGACGAATGTGATTTTTTTGTCAATCGCTCACCTGTAATATATAAATAATGATATGTAACTATGTTGCGTTGTACATACCTATTTTTAGCTTAATACCAAGTGGTTCTGTATGCAATAGAACATAGTTGTCTGCTGAATAAAGGAAAATATATCAAGATGTTATGTGCATACCATACGGAACGGGCTATTAATCATGTGATAATATATGCAGTTTTTATGTATATTACAATGCGTTAAAATATATGCTGAAATATATAAACATATGTAATCCGTTTGCGGTCTGCAAACATTGTTAATATTATATCAATATCCGAATACCTATATGCTGAAAATGCACTTGAAAACACGAGTTTTCGCTGATATACTATAATTACATGATAAAGTAAATACAGGAGCGAAAAGCTCCGGATGGGAGAGTTCAACTATGGATTATCGTATCGAACATGACTCAATGGGCGAGGTAAAGGTACCAGCTGATAAGTACTGGGCAGCTCAGACTGAGAGAAGCCACGAGAATTTCCTTATTGGCGTAGGCATCGAGACTATGCCTCGTGAGATCACTCACGCTTTTGGAATCCTCAAAAAGGCAGCAGCTATCGCAAACCATGCAGTTAAGCCTGAGAAGATGACAGATGAGAAGCTCTCAGCTATCTCGCAGGCTTGTGATGAAGTCATCAGCGGTGCTCTGAATGAGCATTTCCCGCTTGTTGTATGGCAGACCGGAAGCGGTACACAGTCCAATATGAACGCCAATGAAGTAATTGCCAACAGAGGCAATGAGATAGCAGGCGCTAAGCTCCTCCATCCTAATGATGACATAAACATGAGCCAGTCCTCAAATGATACTTTCCCGACAGCAATGCATATCGCTGCTGTAATAGCTCTTGAGGACAAGGTGATCCCTGCAATCGATACTCTTGTAGAGACTTTCAAGCGCCTTGAGGCTGAGAATGAGGGGATTGTAAAGAGCGGACGTACACATCTTCAGGACGCTACTCCCATCAAGTTCTCTCAGGAGATAAGCGGATGGAGATCCTCACTTGAGAAGGACAGAAAGATGATCCTTTCTTCATGCGAGGAACTCAAGGAACTCGCGCTTGGCGGTACAGCAGTCGGTACAGGTCTTAATGCTCCGGCTGGTTTTGCTGAGAAGTCTGCCGAGGCTATAAGCGAGCTTACAGGCAAGAAGTTCATAACTGCTCCAAACAAGTTCCATTCTCTCACATCGAAGGATGAGATAGTATTTGCTCATGGTGCGCTCAAGGCACTTGCAGCTGATATGATGAAGATAGCAAATGATGTACGCTGGCTTGCTTCCGGTCCACGAGACGGACTTGGTGAGATATTCATTCCTGAGAACGAGCCTGGTTCATCTATCATGCCTGGAAAGGTTAATCCTACACAGTGTGAGCAGGTTACAATGGTAGCTGTTCAGGTAATGGGAAATGACGTTGCTGTTGGTATGGCAGCCTCACAGGGCAATTTTGAGCTTAATGTGTTCATGCCTGTGTGTGCTTATAATTTCCTTCAGTCCGCAAGACTCCTCGCTGAGTCAATAATCAGCTTCAACAAGAACTGTGCTGTAGGAATAAAGGCAAATAAGGAGAAGATGCATCACAATCTTCACAACTCCCTCATGCTCGTAACAGCGCTCAATCCGTATATAGGATATGAAAACGCTGCAAAGACTGCCAAGAAGGCATTCAAGGACAACATCTCCCTCAAGGAAGCATGTGTAGAGCTTGGCTTCCTCACAGCGGAGAAGTTCGATGAAGTTTTCCATCCGGAAGAAATGGCATAATAGGAAAGGATACTGTTATGGAAACATTTACATATTATCCCGGCTGTACGCTGAGAACCAAGGCGAAAGACCTTGATACATATGCAAGATCAAGCGCAGAGGCTCTCGGTATCAGATTAGAGGAGCCAGCTGACTGGCAGTGCTGCGGCGGTGCATATACGACCGCTAAGGATGAGATAGCTACAAAACTTTCAGCTGTCAGAGTACTCAATTCCGCAAAGGAATCAGGTCAGCCTCTTGTCACTGTTTGCTCAGCATGCCACAATGTTATAAAGCAGACTGAATATGATATTTCACGTGATGAGGAAATGGCTTCAAAGGTGAATAATTACCTTGGACTTGCAGAACCGTATACAGGCGGAACAAAGGTTTATCATTATCTTGAGATGCTTCGTGATGTTATAGGTTTTGATAATCTGAAGGAGAAGGTAGTGAATCCTTTTACAGGAAAGAAGATAGCAGCATATTATGGATGTCTTCTTCTTCGTCCTGTGAAGGCTCTTGCCATGGACGATCCTGAGAATCCGACAATAATCGAGGATTTCATCCGTGCTATAGGCGGAACTCCTGTTATATACGCACAGCGTAATGAATGCTGCGGCGGATACATCACAATGGAAGACAAGGCACAGGCTCAGAAGAGGAGCAGTGCTGTAATGGATTCCGCGAAGGATATGGGGGCTGAGATGGTTATTACTGCCTGTCCTCTGTGCCTTTACAATCTGAAGAAGAACTCAGGCTCTGATCTGCCTGTCTACTACTTTACCGAGCTTCTCGCTGAGGCTCTCGGTCTAAAGGAGGGAAACCATGAATAAGAACTTAAAGGAACAGGTGATCCGTTCAAGCGGAGTTAATGTGCTCAAGTGCATGCGCTGCGGAAAGTGCTCCGCAACATGTCCTTCCTATGATGAGATGGAGTATCATCCTCACCAGTTCGTATACATGGTGGAAAAAGGAGATATCGAGACTCTTATGAAGTCTGATTCAATATACAAGTGCCTGACATGCTTTGCGTGCGTGGACCGTTGTCCTCGCGGCGTTGAGCCCGCAAGAGTAGTCGAGGCTGTTCGTCTTGCTGCGATCCGTCAGCAGGGCGGAAATCACCTGAAGCCGACTGATATTCCCGGAATGCTTGATGAGGATCTTCCTCAGCAGGCAATCGTAACGGCTTTCAGAAAGTACGCAAAGTAAGGAGGAGACTACGATGCAGAGAATAGGTGTATTTGTCTGTCATTGCGGTACGAATATAGCCGCGACGGTAGACGTAAAGGCTGTTGCTGAGGCTCTTGGCCATGAGCCGGGCGTAGTCATCTCCCAGGACTACCAGTACATGTGTTCAGAGTCAGGACAGGAACTCGTAAAAAACGCCATCAGGGAGCAGAAGCTTACAGGTGTCGTAATATGTTCCTGTTCGCCTCGTATGCACGAGAATACTTTCAGAAAGGCTGCGGCTTCCGCAGGCCTGAATCCATACCTCGTAGAGATCGCGAATATACGTGAGCAGTGTTCATGGATACACAAGGAAGTTGCGAATGCAACTGACAAGGCAATAATCCTTGGTAAGGCAGCTGTTGCGAAGGTTCATCTCAATACTCCTCTTAACTCTATGGAGAGTCCTGTTGTAAAGCGCGCTCTCGTAATCGGAGGCGGTATCGCTGGTATACAGACAGCGCTTGATATCGCTGAGGCAGGCTTTGATGTTGATATCGTTGAAAAGCAGCCTACTATCGGCGGTAAGATGGCACAGATAGACAAGACATTCCCTACACTCGACTGTGCAGCCTGTATCCTCACTCCTAAAATGGTTGAGGCTTCACAGAATGAGCGTATAACAATCCACTCGTTCAGCGAGGTTGAGGATGTTAAGGGATTTGTTGGAAACTTCACTGTAAAGATCAGGAAGAAGGCACGTTTTGTCGATGAGACAAAGTGCACAGGCTGTGGTCTCTGTACTGAGAAATGTCCGATGAAGAAGGTGCCTAACGAGTTCAATTTGGGCCTTGACAACCGCTCCGCAATATATATTCCTTTCGCGCAGGCTGTTCCGAAGGTAGCTACTATCGATCCTAACTACTGCATGATGATGAAAACAGGCAAGTGCGGTGTCTGTTCGAAGGTCTGCTCTGTCGGCGCTATTGACTACAAGCAGCAGGATACGATCATTGAGCAGCAGTACGGCGCTATCGTAGTTGCTACAGGATTCAATCCTATAAATCTTGACAAGTATGATGAGTTTGCATATAACCAGTGCCCTGACGTTGTAACGTCTCTTGAGCTTGAGAGACTTATGAACGCTGCAGGTCCTAACGGCGGCACTCTCCTTCGTCCTTCTGACAAGAGTCATCCCCACACGATCGTGTTTGTTCAGTGCGTCGGCTCAAGATGCGATGATGAGAAGGGCAAGCCATACTGTTCAAAGATCTGCTGTATGTATACAGCTAAGCATGCTATGCTCATACGTGAGAAATATCCGGATACAGAAGTATATGTATTCTACATAGATGTCCGTACTCCCGGAAAGAACTTTGATGAGTTCTACCGTCGTGCCGTTGAGCAGTATAATGTTCACTACATCAAGGGTATGGTCGGTAAGGTAACCCCGAAGTCTGACGGAAAGATAGATGTTCAGGCTTCTGATCTGCTCGCAAATGAGCAGCTCCATATCGATGCGGATATGGTAGTTCTTGCCGCTGCTATCGAGCCTGACAAGACAGCACGTCCTCTTGCGACAATGCTTACTACCCAGATGGATACAAACGACTTCTTCACGGAAGCTCATCCTAAGCTCCGTCCTGTTGAGAGCGCGACTGCAGGTATATTCCTCTCCGGCGCATGCCAGGGGCCAAAGGATATCCCTGAAACTGTAGCGCAGGGAAGCGCTGCTGCAGCAAAGGCAATCGGTCTTCTCTGCAAGAACAGCATCACCTGCAACCCATGTGTTGCTCATTCAGATGAGCTCATGTGCAATGGCTGCTCGTCATGTGAGAAAGTTTGTCCTTATGGCGCTATCACATACATTGACAAGGAATTCAGAATGCCTGACCGTACTACGAAGGTACGCAGAGTCGCAAGCGTCAATCCCGCTGTATGTCAGGGATGCGGTGCTTGTACAGTTGCATGTCCTTCCGGAGCTATGGATCTCAACGGCTTCTCTAACAGCCAGATTATGGCGGAGGTAGACGCAATATGCAAGTAAATGAAAATTTCGAGCCTGTAATAGTCGCTTTCTGCTGCAACTGGTGTTCTTACGCAGGAGCTGATCTTTCAGGTACCAACAGACTTAATTACCCTTCAAACGTTAAGATAATCCGTGTTCCCTGCTCATGCAGAGTGAACCCGATGTTCATACTCCGTGCCTTCCAGAAGGGTGCAGACGGCGTTATTATCTGCGGATGTCACCCAGGTGACTGTCACTACACTTCTGGAAATTACTTCACACGCAGACGTATAACCCTGCTCTACAGTATGCTCGACTTCCTCGGAATAGAGCGTAACAGGACGCGTCTTGAGTGGGTATCTGCTGCAGAAGGCGCAAAGTTCGCAGCAACTATGGAGCAGTTCACCGCTGACGTAAAGGCTCTCGGACCGAACCGCAGATTGGAGGATTTACGATGCAGGAAGCAATGATAAAAAGAGCGAAGGAACTCCTCGCAGACGGCAGCGTAGACCGCGTTATCGGCTGGAAGAGGGGAGAGTTCGCATATGATATGACTCCCGCAGTGTTTACCTCAGCTGAGGAACTTGACAGTGAGTTCATCTTTGATGATTTCACATCTGCGAATGTTTCAAAGTACCTTGTCAAGGAAACAGCAAAGGAAGGAAAGATACTTGCTTTCCTCAAGCCCTGTGACACATACAGCTTCAATCAGCTTATCAAGGAGCACCGGATCGACCGTGACAAGGTATATGTCATAGGTATTCCCGGCGGTCCGAAGCTCGATATCGAGAAGATAAAGGCTAAGGGCATAACAGGTATCCTCAGCGTCAAGAATGAGGACTATACCCTTAAGATAGAAACTCTCTACGGCGAGGAGACAATGCCTTTCAGTGAGGCGATCCTCGACAAGTGTGCTTCCTGCAAGAGCAAGAAGCATGTGGTATACGATGAGCTCATCGGTGAGGACGGAGACGTTCTCGATTCCAACCGCTTTGATATGGTAGAGAAGCTCGAGAACATGACTGCGCAGGAGCGTTTCGACTTCTGGCGCGATCAGCTCTCAAAGTGCATTCGCTGTAATGCGTGCAGAAACGTCTGTCCTGCATGTACATGCGAGAACTGCGTATTCGATAATCCGAAGTCAGGCATCGACAACAAGGCTCCTGCTGACAGCTTTGAGGAGAATATGTTCCACATCATCCGCGCGTTCCACGTTGCCGGAAGATGTACTGACTGCGGTGAATGTTCGCGTGTATGTCCTCAGCATATTCCGCTTCATCTCCTTAACCGCAAGTTCATCAAGGATATAAATGAATTATACGGTGAGTACCAGGCTGGTGCGGATACTACTTCAAGAGCTCCTCTAAACACTTACACAAAGGATGACTGTGAGCCGTCAATAGTACACGAAAGGGGAGTTGAGTAATGCTTAAAATATCAAAGTCAAAGCTTAATGAACTCTTCGATGCTGTTTCAGCGAAGCAGACACTGTATATCCCCGCTGACCGCGAAGCCGGTGCTGCTGAGTACAGAAAGTACGAGAAAGGCATGGAGCTTACCAGTGAACTAAACACTGTACGCAGTGCCAAGGATTTCTTCTTCCCTCAGACAGAGAATCTTGCTGATTTCAAAATTGAGGGCAAGACTATAGAGGTAAAAGATGTGCGTGAGGAATGTGAGGACTTTGTTGTATTCGGCGTCCGCGCATGTGACGCGAGAAGCTTTACTATCCTCGACAAGGTTTTCCTCTGTGAGCCTGTTGACAGCTTTTACAAGAACCGCAGAGATCATGGTACAGTAGTTACCATGGCATGTACTCGTCCTTCTGAGACATGCTTCTGCCAGACATTCGGCATCGACCCTACTGTTCCGGAAGGAGACGCTGCTTGTTTTGATGATGGCGAGAACATCTTCTTCAAGGCTAATAATGAAAAGGGTCAGAAGTTCATTGATTCTGTTGCTTCTCTGCTCGAGGAAGGTGATACCTCAAAGCTTGACGAGGTACAGGCAAAGACAAAGGCTATAATGGAGAAGCTTCCGCTTGCAAAGCTCTCAACTGAGAACTTCGGCGGCGACAAGCTCAATGAATATTTCAGTTCTGACAAGTGGGCTGAGCTTTCACAGGCATGTCTTGGCTGCGGAACATGTACATTTGTCTGCCCGACATGTCAGTGCTACGATATAAAGGATTTCAATACAGGCCATGGAATAAAGCGTTTCCGCTGCTGGGATTCATGCATGTATTCTGACTTCACTAAGATGGCACATGGCAATCCACGTCTCACACAGCTTGAGCGTTTCCGTCAGCGTTTCATGCACAAGCTTGTGTATTTCCCTGCTAATAATGACGGTGAGTTCGGATGTGTAGGATGCGGAAGATGCCTTTCAAAGTGTCCTATATCAATGAATATCGTCAAGGTAATGAAAGCATTGGAGGTAAAGTGATGAATAATGATACATTGATACCGAAGATAGGCGTTGTTACCGATATCCGTCAGGATACACCAGATGTAAAGACATTCAGGGTTATTGCTCCGGAAGGCGGTAAAGTGTTCGAGCATATGCCCGGACAGTGTGCGATGCTTTCTATCCCCGGAGTCGGAGAGGCTATGTTCTCTATAACTTCTTCTCCGACAAACAAGGAATTCATGGAGTTCAGCATTAAGAAGTGCGGCTGCCTTACAGAGTGGCTTCATGCCATGGAAGTCGGTCAGCAGATAACAATACGCGGACCATACGGCAACGCGTTCCCTGTTGAGGGCGACCTCAAGGGCAAGGACCTTCTCTTTATCGCGGGAGGAATCGGACTTGCTCCGCTCCGCTCCGTAATCAATTATGTCCGTGACAACCGCGCAAATTACGGCGATGTTCAGGTTATCTACGGTTCACGTTCAAAGGATGATCTCGTAGATTACAAGGAGATAATTGAAGAGTGGATGGCTGACCCGAATATACGCGTTGATCTCACCATCGACAACCCTCAGGAGGGATGGGACGGTCATGTTGGCTTCGTTCCTAACTATGTCAAGGAGCTGGCTCCTTCGACAAGCAAGACAGTTCTTGTATGCGGACCTCCGATAATGATAAAGTTCACACTTGCAGGACTGAAGGAACTCGGCTTTACCGAGACCCAGGTATATACTACTATGGAACTTCGTATGAAGTGCGGTGTCGGAAAGTGCGGCCGCTGCAATATCGGTAACAAGTATGTATGCAAGGATGGTCCCGTTTTCCGCTTCGACCAGCTCGGTGAGCTGCCAGACGAGTATTGATAAGGAGAGCTACACATGGAAAATATGCTTAATGTTTACCTGTTTGGCAAAAAGTATGAAGTGCCTGCAGGTCTTACAATAATGACCGCAATGGAATACGCTGGCTATGAACTCGTAAGAGGCTGCGGTTGCCGTAACGGCTTCTGCGGTGCCTGTGCAACCATATACAGAATAAAGGGCGAGGTTGAGCTTCACGGTTGTCTCGCTTGTCAGACAGAGGTACAGGAGGGAATGTACGTTGCTACTCTTCCTTTCTTCCCACTGGAAAAAAGAGTATACAGCATTGAGGAGATAAAGCCTGATCAGCAGATAATGATGCAGCTTTATTCAGAGATCTACAGCTGTATCGGCTGCAATGCATGTACAAAGGCATGCACTCAGGAACTTAATGTTATGCAGTATATAGCATACGCTCAGCGCGGTGAGTATGAGAAGTGCGCTGAGGAGAGCTTTGACTGTGTTATGTGCGGAGTTTGTTCTTCACGCTGCCCTGCAGGTATCTCGCATCCACAGGTCGCTATGCTCGCAAGACGTCTTAATGGCAAGTACATTGCTCCCGAATGTCAGCACCTCAGTGACCGTGTTAACGAGGTCAACGAGGGCATCTTCAACGACAAGATGGCTGAGCTCATGTCCAAGGCTGTTACAAATGTTGATGAGCTCAAGGAAATGTACAATCACCGTGATATCGAGAAGTAAGGAGGGAGCAAGAGATGTATAAGGTTGAAAAGCTCAATGAGCTTGCCAAGATAGTAGCTGAAAAAAGAGCTGCAAATGCTGATCTCGAACCAAGACGTATGACAGCAGAGGAGAAGGATGAGCTTCTTGCTCACTTCCACCCTGATTATAAGCAGGACGAATTCACAGTTCTTTCTGCAGGTGTCAACAAGGGTGACAAGGTGCCTACACAGCTTGCTGAACTCTTACAGGGAAAGAGCCGTATCAACGCTTCTGATGTTGATCTTACTGCTCCTGATTATGATACTGATGTTCTTATCATCGGCGGCGGCGGCGCAGGTGCTTCCGCAGCTATTGAAGCTGATGAAGCTGGTGTCAAGGCTATGATAGTTACAAAGCTTCGTATCGGTGACGCTAACACTATGATGGCTGAGGGCGGCATCCAGGCTGCTGACAAGCCAAATGATTCTCCGGCTATCCACTTCCTTGATGCTTTTGGCGGTGGTCATTTTGCTGCTAAGCCAGAGCTCGTTTCAAAGCTTGTTACAAAGGCTCCTGAGGCTATACAGTGGCTCAACAAGCTAGGTGTTGAGTTTGACAAGGAACCAGACGGCACTATGGTAACAACTCACGGCGGTGGTACTTCACGAAAGCGTATGCACGCTGCTAAGGACTACTCCGGAGCTGAGATAATGCGTACACTCCGCGACGAAGTTATCAACAGAGGTATTCCTGTAATAGATTTCACTGCTGCAGTAGAGATCATTCTTGATGAAAACGGCAAGGCAGCCGGTGCTGTCCTGATGAATATGGAGACAAAGGAGCTTCTCGTAGCTCGCGCAAAGACAGTTATCATCGCTACAGGCGGTGCAGGACGTCTTCACTATCAGGGCTTCCCGACATCCAATCACTACGGCGCAACAGCTGACGGACTCATTCTCGGATACAGAGTCGGCGCAAGCCTTCTTTACGCAGATACTCTTCAGTATCATCCAACCGGAACAGGTTATCCTGAGCAGATATTCGGTGCGCTTGTAACTGAAAAGGTACGTTCACTCGGAGCAAAGCTTGTAAATATTGATGGTGATGTATTCATGCATCCTCTTGAGACACGTGACGTAACTGCTGCTTCCATTATCCGTGAGTGCACAGAGCGCGACAAGGGTGTTGAGACTAACCTCGGAAAGGCTGTATGGCTTGATACTCCAATGATCGAGTACAAGAACGGCGAGGGAACAATTGAGAAGCGTATTCCTGCAATGATGCGTATGTTCGGTAAATACGGCATAGATATCCGCAAGGAACCTATTCTCGTATATCCTACACTTCACTATCAGAACGGCGGTCTTAACATTTCAGATGACTGCTCTACGGATGTTGAGAACCTTTACGCTGCCGGTGAGGTAGCAGGAGGTATTCATGGCAGAAACCGTCTCATGGGCAACTCACTCCTTGATGTAATCGTATTTGGCAGAAATGCAGGTATGTGTGCTGCCGCAAAGGCAAAGAACACAGCTTCTCCATCAAATCTTACTCTTGATCATATTGAGAAGTTCAATAAGGAGCTTGAGGCTGCAGGTGCAGCAAGCGGTGCTGCTTCACCGATGCTGCTGCCTCACTACGCAAGAAAGACAAAGTAAATATGCAAAGCGGGACACCATTGGTGTCCCGTTGCCACGAATATATATGAAAGAAAGTGTAAATTGAAATGGAATTATTTGACGGTATACTGACCATTAAGTCTGTAGCCTTCCTGCTCATTTCGGTAATGGCTATAGCGGCAGTAGGATACCTCCTTGGCAGAGTCACAATCAAGGGCGTTTCACTTGGTACTGCTGGCGTCTTCCTTATAGCTCTCGTTTATGGAGGCTTGTTCTATGATAAGCTTTCAGACGAAATGAATGCAGAATTTGTAAAGAGCTCATTGAAGATCGTCGACAACCTCGGACTGATATTGTTCGTGTCAGCTGTCGGATTTATTGCCGGACCGAATTTCTTCAGCAACTTCAAGAAGAATTTCAAGTCATTCGTTGCACTGGCAGTCATCATTATACTCAGCGCCGGACTTGTATGTGCCGGATGCATTATGGTCGGCAGACAGTTTACTGATCTCGGAACTGAAGAATTTACTGTGCTCATGTCAGGTATCCTTTCGGGTGCTCTTACAAGTACTCCGGGACTCTCGGCCGCTAAGGAAGCAGCTGGTCCTGAACTTGATAAGCTCGTTTCTGTAGGTTCTGGTATAGCATATATCTTCGGTGTTATTGGTGTTGTTCTGTTTGTTCAGCTCATTCCGAAAATACTTGGTGCTGATATGGCTAAGGAGCGTGAACTTCTCACAGCAAAGGAGAAGAAGTCCAAGCAGATGAAGTCCACTAAAAAACTCATTGAGATGGATAGTTTCGGACTTATGCCTTTTGCACTTGCTGCGGTTTTGGGAATAATAATCGGATCGCTCAAGTTCAAGAATTTCTCACTCTCAATGACAGGCGGTTGTCTGCTGGTATGCCTGCTGTTTGGCCATTTCGGACGTGTGGGTAGTGTTAGTATCATGCCTAAGGATACTACACTTAAGGTTCTTCGTGAACTCGGACTAATGCTCTTCCTTATTGGTTCCGGTATTTCAGGCGGATCAAGTTTCGTAGAGTATTTCAAGCCGGTATACTTCCTCTACGGAATGATCATGACAATCGTTCCGATGATAATCGGTTTCCTGTTTGCGAAGTTTGTACTGAAGCTCAACCTGCTCAATAACCTCGGTTCCATTACTGGAGGTATGACTTCAACACCTGCTCTTGGAACACTTATCAGTACCGCAGGTACTGAAGATGTTGCTTCAGCTTATGCCGCAACTTATCCTGTTGCTCTCATCTCAGTAGTGCTGGTTGAGCAGCTGATAATCATTCTTTTCAAATGATTGGTGGCCTAAGATTACCAAACTGAACATAAAAATATGGCGGATCACTTCTTTGTGACCCGCCTGTTTTGTTATGTTATAATTCCTTGACCAGCGATTTGAATACGTCACCGCGTTCTTCAAAATTCTTGAAGATGCCGTAACTTGCAGCAGCTGGAGAAAGCACACAGCTTTTGCCTTCCGGAGTTATCTCTGCAGCAAGCTTTACAGCCTCAGGAAGATGAGCTACATAATGTATGCGTGTTTCATTCTCAAGATTTGCAGAAAGAAGCATATCAAAAACCCTCTTTCCTGATGTTTCCATGCAGATAACATTTATATCACGCTGTGCAAGGAACGCGACCAGCGGCGTATAATCGATACCACGGTCCATGCCTCCGATGAGAACAGTAGCTGCTTCTGGTACGCTCTTGATTGCTTCTATTGCTGTTGCGCAGGCTGTTGAGATCGAGTCATCATACCAGCGTATTCCTTTGAATGTTCCGAAGTATTCAAGTCTGTGAGCAAGCGGATCAAACGTGCAGAGCGCAGATGTGAACTGCTTTTCATCAACGTAGAATGTTGTGATGAAGTGTGCGACCGCTATGTTGTAATGATTGTGTATTCCGAGAAGTTTGATATTACCTGTTGGTATCTCATATTCTTCACCAGGACGGGTTATCTTTCCGTCTGAGACGAAAATGTCTGCATTAGGATCAGTACTGGAGATAGTGTATACATATGCCGGACTTGTCTCAGGTGCTATCTCAGAATTGATGAGCAGAGTGTCATGCTTCTTCTGGTGAAGATAGATATTCTTCTTTGCATCGTAGTATTTCTCCATCGTGCCATAGTGGTCGAGGTGCTCTTCGTAGAGGTTTAGGAATATGGCAGTTGCTGGGGAAACAGTCATATATTCAAGCTGATGGCATGAGAGCTCGCAAACGATGATGCTGTCATCGTTTATTTTTTCAGCTATGTCGAATACAGGAATACCTATATTACCTGCGATGTATGCGTCCTTTCCTGATTCCTTGAGGATGTGGTAGATCATTGAGGTAACGGTGCTCTTGCCCTTTGTACCTGTAATTCCGATTATCTGCTCACGGAATACTTCAAAGAAAACCTGTGTCTCTGAAGTCACTGTGCATCTGAGATCAGAAGGGTCTGTCTCAAGAACGATACCGGGACTCTTGAAAATGATATCAAATCGGTTCAGACATTCCTGATAGGCATCACCGCAGATAAGTTCGGTCTCATCGCTTATGCCAGCTGCTTCACGGTCAATGTTATTAAGATCTGCTATTGCAATGCATGAAGGCGAGCAGTATTTGTTCAGTATTGCAAAAGTAGACTTGCCTTCTCTTCCAAAGCCAAGAATACATATGCTTTTGCCTTCTGTTATTTCCTTTATATGTTCCGCAAAGTTATTCAAAGGAGTCGCTCCATTTCTTTTTTCAGTATTGTTTCAAATTCTTCAGGCAGTAGATTCTCTTTGCTGTATCTGATGCAGTATGATGCGTTGATAGCATCTATGCTTTCGGGATGATAAAGCTCTCTTTCCTTATACTCCCTGAAAAGCAGCGGGAGAGGCATAGCATTTGCTTCATATTTTCTTATCGCAAGCGTTACCGCAAGGTTTACCTCATCGATACTGCCCACGCATTCAAACGGCTTATGTTCAGACTGTCCGATAAGCTCAATAAAGTAATTAAGCATGTTTTCCTCATCTAATAGGTACTTGCCAAATACACTCCTCAGCTTTGAAGGAGAAAGAAAGGGGGAAAGTATAAGGCAAACGAACAGGCATTTCGGGCATTCGCAGCACCAGATATCCGGTGACACCTTGCTTCCAAGATTACAGCTTCTGAATACAGGAAGATACTTTTCGTGACTTACGAACATCTTTGCAATCTGGAATTCTGACAGGGGACGAAGGAAACTGAAATAATATATTCCTGTCCTGAGATATTTCTCTTCGTAGCTGTGAAAATCCTTTTCAAATTCAAAGCTTTTTGAGTACTGGTGGTTAACATCCTGACCAGCAACAGTACTTTCATTCGCACTGTCTTCATTGGAGAGAACGATGTATTTCAGTCTGTTGATGAATGCTGTTATTTCAGCAGAGAATGCAACAACCGAAGAGAATGGAGTGTGCCCGTTCAGATATCCTTTGGAATTGAGTTCGACCAGCGAACGGTCAAAACGACGTTTAGCAGTTATGAGTCTGTTTTCTGGAAGACCTGCAGCAAGAACTGTTCCGGTGATGGAGTTCCTTTTATTTATCGAGTAGCAGCTGCAGCTTATTCCTGCGTTTGTAAGAGTTTCAAGTGTAAGCGCTGAGTCTTTGCCGCCGCCTATAGGAACAAGGCAGCCTGTTAATGGTGTACGTTTTGTTTCAGAAGTACAGTTTATGTGTCCGGTGCACTTAATGTCGATAAATGAATCTATATCAGTTGAAATGCCGTTTACGTAGAAGAATTCAGCAAGTCCGAGGAAGTATAGCTTTTTCCACCATTGGATCTGTTCTTCATCCAGGTTGCCGCATTCAACCAGCATAGTAGGAGAACAGGCTGCTTTCCAGTAGCTGATAGCTTCAGCCATTCCAAGCGAGAACGCAAGTCTCTCAAATGCTGAGTCGTTTTTTACTGAGAATCCCTCAGGCCGAGGGAAGCTCCAACCAGGATGAAAGTCGGCTACACCAACTATAGAGAAAACATAATCAATTTCAATCGTATCTTCAGTTTCTGAAATGGTGAATGATTTATATTCGAAAACGGGTGCTTCTTTTCTGAATCTGTCAAACTTTTCCATTATTTCCTCCGGTAAGCTTCAGATAGTGAGCTTTGAGAAGAGTATATGTTTCATCGGAGAGATCATGTTCAACCTTGCAGGCATCCTCAAGAGCCTGATCCTTTTTTACACCAAGTAGCATGAAGAGCTCTGACAGTGTGTTATGACGGTCAAATATTCTTTCTGCTATAGACTTTCCTGCGTCTGTAAGTGTTATATGGTTGTCTCCGTCCACGTTAACGAGTCCCTCTTCTTTCATCTTCTTGAGGATGATCGATACTGTAGGGCGTGAATATCCGAGGTATGAACATATGTCAATAGCATGTACGTCTGGCTGAGCTTTTGAAAGAATAAGGATAGTTTCGAGATAGTTCTCGACGGCTTCAGTAATCGCCATAGTTTTAGCTCCTTCTAAATGGATTAATAGATACTAACATTATATCATATGACATTGGAAAATGCAAATTTCCGCAGAATATTGTTTCTGAGAAAGATAGCCTTATTCGTCGTTCATATGGTCAGCAAATATGCTGTATATTTCCGGGAATCTGCTTTTTGTGCGAAGAGGTTTGAGTTCCTCATCAGTAAAGCAGTGAGAAGATTTTCCTTCAGCACATATTTCGCCTGTTGCAATGCTCTTTACTATGTACCTGACACCGAGTTTTACACCATTGAACTCAGTTATACGGAGATCTACAGAGAAGGTGTCTCCGAACCTTAATGGATGAAGGTAACTGCATTCAACAGATAGAACAGGCATGAGTATACCTTTTGCTTCTATTTCAGGGAATGGCATTCCTGCTTCACTGAGAAAGTGAATTCGTGTTTCCTCAAATATCCTTATGTAGTTTGAGTGGTGCATTATTCCCATTTTATCTGTTTCGTAGTAATAAACATTACGTTCGTATGGCCTGAGCATTTCATCATCTCCGTGAGAATATATTGCATATATTATACCATTTTGCGCAGGAAAAAGCAACTCTAAGCATATTGTGATTGTTAAAAGATAAAAATAAATTCTTGCTATTGACAGAAGTAAACCATTTTGATATAATATTATTGTTGTGAACAATTAAATACTAGTTATAGGGGTATAGCTCAGTTGGTAGAGCAGCGGTCTCCAAAACCGCGTGCCGAGGGTTCAAGTCCTTCTGCCCCTGCCAGAACGATAAAGCCTGTATTTCGAGAAAAACACCGAAATACAGGCTTTTCTGTTACCTACAGAAAGCAGTTTGAACTGCGTTTTTGCAGTTGCGTGTGCATAAAAATCAGGTGAAATGCACACGAAATTCACACAGAATGCACACGACTAAAAGGCAGTATAACGATATTTAAAGAAGTCAGCTCCCTCACGGGAGCTGTTTCTTTATAATAATATTTATTAACAAAATGGCTCAATTGATTTTGCCTTTACTATACTCTTCCAAGAATTCAGCCGCACTTATCCACCCCTTTATGAATTGACTAAACCTAATCAGTTCTTTAGGGCATTCGTTCATCTCTGACTTTTTGCAGTATTCAATCTCAAACAATGAAAGGTTGTGTTGGACAAATTGGCCTCCGCAGGAATGTAAATTGTCCTCTGCAAATTGCATACATCTTACGGATATATTGTTATTATTAAGACCTGAGGTTGTTAAAGGTCTTTTGTTATCTTCAACGACAACAGCAAATGTATTGTAACAAGTGGGTACAACAATATCGCCGGCAACGTAACGATGCGGAATCCAAGCGTACGAACCATATAGACTCATGTCGATACTGCCTTTAAATGAAGTCCACATCACATCATATATCACACCTTGTTCATTAAGAAATGCTTTTATATCATCATTTGCAAATTCATTTATTCTTGTTTTTGCTATGATAAACTGGGATCCAGTATGATTTTGCTTTATCTCATCTATAGCAGCTTCAAAAGTGGTGAATGTTACTTGGTCGAATAAGGTTTCTATATTCCGAACATTATAAACGTAATTATCATCAGAACGGTACATATCTGCAAGCACCTTTTCGGTTGTATTAATATGCTCTTTTAAAGCATATTTAAAATCGTTTTCTCGACAATAGTATGTTCCAAGTTTAAAATCTTCTGCTGAATATGTATCATATCTCTCTTTCAGTGCTTCTAACTTCTTCTCTATTGAACTTTTGATACTATGTGTGATCATTATGCATTCAATCGCGGGTTCGAGCGTCTGATTTCTAAGATGATCTCTCAGCGTATCTGAGTCAATAAAGTCAAGTACGGATGTTTTCATAGGCAATCCCTCCAAAATTGATTTGAATCTATTGCTTTTTCGCCCTTCTATGGTATAATATAACAAAGACCATGTACAAAAAAGCGAACACGCCTATCCGTATACTATAAATAGAACAAGCAGAGCGAGGTGTGACTATGTACACGATACAGCCCAAGAAGCTGATGATCATCAATATTCTCGATATATTGAAGAAATACACCGACGAAGACCACAGACTGTCTCAGAAGGACATTGTTGATATTCTCAAAAAAGAGTATAGTATGCCTGCGGACAGAAAAGCGGTAAAGAGCAACCTGATGAACCTTGTGGACTTCGGATATCCTATCAATTACAGCGAGTCGCTTCGTAAGGACAAAAACAGCGAGGACAAGACTGTTCTGACCGATTGGTACCTCAGCCACGACTTCAGTGACGCAGAACTGCGGCTGCTAATAGATGGACTCCTGTTCTCACGCCATATCCCTTACAGCCAGCGTAAAGAGCTTATCACAAAGCTGGAGGGTCTGTCGTCAGTATACTTTCATAGCAAGGTACGACATATCTGTACGATGCCCGATGACAGCAGCTCGAACAAGCAGCTCTTCTACACTATCGATGTTCTCGATGAGGCTATAGAAAAGAAGCGTCAGGTCGAGTATGAGTATTGCAGTTACGGTACCGACAAGCAGCTCCACCCTCGCAGGTACAGTAACGGAGAGATACGCAGATATATCGTAAATCCATATCAGCTTGCGGTTATGAGCGGTCGTTATTACCTTATCTGTAACTATGATAAGTACGACAAGCTCTCCAATTACCGTGTGGACAGGATCAGCGATATCCGTATGCTCGATACTCCGATAAAGCCTGCGGATAAGGTAGCCGGATATAAGTACGGACTCGACCTCGCTGAACACATGGCAGAGCACATTTATATGTTCACAAGTGAGAAGATCAATGTGAAGTTCCGCACCAATAGCTACATTATTAACGACGTCATCGACTATTTTGGTACAGACATTGATATTTCCGATGTCACTGACAAGGACTTCATTGTCCGAGCACATATCAGTGAAGAGGATATGTTCAAGTGGGCAGTACAGTATGCAGGCCACGCTGTTGTTCTTGAACCTGCTCCCCTCAGGGAGCGTGTCATAAATGAGCTAAAAAAGGCTGTCACTAACTATGAACAGGAGAAATGAACTATGACGTTTGATGAGATAAAAATTAAGGTTGAGTCAGCAGAAACTCTTGAAGAACTCTTTTCACTCTGGAAGCAGGCTCATACCGCTGAGCAGAACTATGAGGATACTACTATATCGTATTGGACGTATAGAAAGAAAGAGAAATTTCCTCCAATAGAACAGAAGTCATTTGTAGCAGATGGATATATTTCTGAAGATGAATACAATTGTTCAGAGAAAAAGGTTTTGTTTGTGCTTAGAGAAGCTAATATAGTCATGTATCGAAAAGATGAAATGAAGGATTCTAAAGGTAAATCAATAAATGAAGATAAAAGGTCCCAGTTAGGATTCTACAAATGGTTTATTAATGATTTAAAATCTAATAGACCCAAGCAGCAAGAAAAAATGGCTCGAATGGCATATTATCTTCAGCATCCTGAATTATCTAAGGAAGAACGAAAAAAGCCTAATGAAGAAGGTATGAAAAAAGCGCTTGCTTCTTGCGCATATATGAATTTAAACAAACGAGGCGGAGGAGCATTTGTTGATTGGCAAGTGTTTGAAAAATACATTGAAAAATACAAGGCTTTTATAGTACGACAAATAAAAATAATGAAGCCTGATTACATTGTTTATGTTGGTCCAAATAGAGTCGACATTTCAGCGTCTTTAGATCCACAGATTAAAGAAATATCCATGTGGCACACGTCTTACCGAATGAAAGGTCAAGAACGTAGCAAGAATCCTCAATTTGGTTTGGATAAAAACGTTGATTGTTATATGCGAAAGTTTTTTGAAAAGGTTAAAGAAAATGAAAGATGAATTCGTAGTCATCGACATCACAACAAACGGTCTAGACGAAGATTCTGAAATAGTCAGCTTTGCCGCGCTCAGATTTGAAAACGGGGTACCTACCGACCGCTTCTTTGAGTATGTTAACAGCGGAGCTGTTCTCTCAGATAATGTTTCCGAGATACTGGGAATCACCAATGACACGATGCAAAGATACGGTACGACTATGGAAGATGCTTATTGGCAGTTCATAGAGTTCTGCTACGGCAGTGATTTGGTCACTATGCACCATGACTTTGATAGTAAGTTCATAGAGCGTATATGCAGGGATTATGATCTCCCAGCACTTGAAAACCATATCACCGATCTTGATACCATGTTCCGTCTGAAGTTTAACCGAGGCTACAGCGTACGCTTTGCTGAAAAACAGCTGGGTATCACTACAGACGAAACTGATGACTGGAGGTTCCTTGATATTGCCGGTAAAACATATATTGCATTATAAAAATGATATCAGAATATAATAGCCTCCCTCGGGAGGCTATATCTATGAATTGACTAATTTGTACTTAAAGTGTATAATTATATTAACAATTAGAAAGGTGTGATTCTATGGCAACTAAATATGAAGAAGCAGCATTTTTAAACGATAATGATGCTTTTGAAACTCTAACACTTGATGAAGCTATTAATTGTATTAGTACAGATCAGAATAGTTACTATCAGAGATATGATGGGAGATTGTACTGCCCCGAGTGTCATACTCCTCATATCGGAATTGTTAATCGTGATGGTAATTATTTCTTTAGGGCGTATCCTGGATCTGAGCATACTCCCACTTGCTTTTATGGGTTTGAGCCTATATCAAGTAATACTTTTCAAGAATATGTTTTGAGAGAAGAAAATCATGATGAATTGAATGGAAAACTTCAAAGATTTGTTTACCGCCTCCTAAATCGAGGTAATATAGATTTACACAATCTTTTGTTACATGTTCAGAATGATAGATGTACAAGTAATAATACTAATCTTGTTAATATTAGAAATCGAAGAGAAATTCGTCGTATTCCGACAAAATCCATTAGTGCTCCGTTTAATAATGATGATTTAAATTGCTATATGCTTTTCTACGGAAAAGTCGATGTACGTTATTCAATAAAAGGAAGTGGTGCAAATGCTTTTCATAAGATTTATTGTTATAAACGTGATCGTAACGAACTATTATGTTCCTTAAGTTTCAGCCGAAATGTAGCAGTTCATTTGGAAAACAATTATAATTTGATTCCTGATGAGAAAAAATCAAATATGTGTGTCGCTTTTTATTCTGAAATGAAAAGAAATGGTCAATTCCTTAATGCTCGACTGACACATTCTAAGTTGTTTTTTATGGATTCACAATAAGAGTTTATAATATATCAATAGACTATAGTCTATTGACATACAAAAAAAGTATGTCATATAAGTCGTTTTTAGTTTTTTGAAATATGTCAAATAAAAATGACACCCTATTGAAATATATCGGAGCCGGTTAATCCCGGCTCCTCGTTTTTATATATTCTTTCTTTCGTACTCTTTGAGCCTGCGGTAAAATGTGTTGGCACGCAGGCCCATCTCTTTCTGAAACCATACCGCCGTTATAGCGCCAGACTTCCACTGCTCATACAATTGACCAAATTTTTTCCAGTCTATAGGTTGAGACTGCCTTCCTTTATATTTTCCTTGAGCTTTGGCTATAGCGATACCTTCACGCTGACGCTGTAAGGTCTGCTCACGTTCAAGCTCGGAGAGCGCCGCAAAGATAGACAGCACAAAGCGTCCTTGCGGAGTGTTGGTATCGATGTTCTCCTTGTTGCTGACAAGAGTTACGTTCTTGCGTTGGAGCACATCGATTATGTTGAGCAGATCTCGGGTAGATCTTCCAAGCCTGCTGATACTCTCAATATACAGGGTATCACCTTCACGGACGTATTCGAGCATAGCCTTCAGTTCAGGACGCTCAGCGTTCTTACCGGACATCTTCTCAGCAAAGATACGTTCTACCTGAAACTGCTTCATCAATGCCTCCTGACGTGCGGTCTCCTGATGTTCCGTCGATACACGGATATATCCGATTTTGCCCATTACCAGACACCTCCGCAGCAGCTCTCATAAAGGCTTTCACCGCACATATACTTCACGTCTCTGAGAGCTTCATGGAGCAGGTTCGTGTCCATAAGCATTTCCTCGACCTCGTCGCAGGTGTAGCCATACTCAAACAAAAGCTCTACATCCTGACTGTCAACTCCGTAACATCCGCAGTATGCAAGCAGGATCTCTTCCTGAGCGGTGTAAAAAGGGGAGTCATTAAAATCATACCATCCTGCATACTTTGAACGATATTGTTTAGGTTCAAAAGTTGAACGTGTCAGCTCACCGTTCTTATTGATACATATTATATCTCCTTCATTAACCTCTATCTTCTTAGATGCAAACTTATGTAATCCAAGGCGGCCCAGTGCCGCCTTCATTATGTTTTCAGTGGATGTGTAGATGTAAATTCCAAGGTCCTTGAAGTGAAGAAGGTATAATGGATTATTGCCTTTAACTAGATACAGATTATTGCTTGTGTCGAGCAGTGTAAATGTGAAACTTCCTTCTACTGTTTCTGACATATACTTTAATGATTCAAAATCAAGCTTGCCTTGCTTCTCAATTAGTTGTACTCCAATGTAGCTATCGGTATCGATATACGAATCAGGAATCACTCCATCTTTTCGAAGTTCTTTATCATTCCACAATACTCCATTATGAGCAAAAGCAAACTCTATACCTGCATTACCGGGGAATGGGTGATTATTGAAATTAAACTTCTTGTTTCCTTGTGTTGCTAATCTTGTGTGGCCTAATACTGCGTTTGTACCATCGGGAATTCTGAAATAAAGAGTGTGTGCTGGTTGAGGTCTTTTGTATATGACAATACGATTGTATCGAGCATATGCTATACCAGCAGCATCTGTGCCTCGTTCTTCTGAACTCTTGGCTAATTCTTTAGTGATCTTGTTTTTCATGTTCATGGGTACTATACCTTTGTAATCCAACCATCCAAAGATTGCACACATAGTTATTCCTCCTCTGATTCTTCCATCGCATTTGAACGGTATATGTACGGCGGTTTATACTCGTTTGCTGTCTCTTTAAGCGCTTTTTCAAGCTTGCTGACAAGAAGTGTCGCAACGAGAAAGCTCGCAAGTTTTAGTGCTTCCGTTGCAGGGCTGCCAGTTGGTATTGATCTAATTATTTTTGCGATTTTCATTTTTACAATTCCTCCTGTGTTTCGATATCTTCATTAATGTATAATTTCCGTTCTTTTAAGTACTGTTTGAGCTCTGGTGCATCTATAGATTCAACAAATTCGCTCCATGACATATTCTCGATTCCATCTTCTGTTAGATGTATTGCCAAGTCGCAGATAGTATCAACAAGCTCTATAGCAGCCATAAGTGTATTGTATTTGAGAGTGCCTCTGAACAGACGAAACTCGATAGTCGTCCAGTTCATGAGATTAACTGCGGCATACCTACCAAGATTTCCTTTTTTCGCCTTATCTAAGATTTCACGGCCAGATTTTTCATAGCCATATCGAGCTGCCCATCGGTTCATTGAATATTCAGAACGGCGGCTAAATCTAAGTAGCTCGTTCCAATGCGTTTCAACGAAGAAGAGTACACGGCTGATGACATCATCTTGTTGCTCTCTTGTAACACCAAGGCAGTCTCGATTGATGTGAATATGCAATCCACAAGTCGAGGTCTGATGTGAGCGATATCCCAGAGATATAGCCTTTTTCATTATCTCATCCCATTGATAATTCTTGTGGTAATCCAGTGACATTGGATGCGTGACCAATTCCATTCCGTCATCTAAGGAGCCGTCGCTTTTAATGTAGATATGGTCATCATCTTCATTGGCGATTTCTAGTAGTTCTTTTGCATTATCATCGTCTTTACCAGCTCCGTCTATTTCGAGTTCGACGCCGAAGAACCTTTTCCCATTGCCGTAGAATATTGGGTCTGGCTTGTACCCGTAATCGTGGATATTTCGGCATCTGTCGACTTGTTCGTGGTAGCATTCTGAGCAGTAGTCTTCACCGTTGATATGATAGATATCATCCTCGTGTAGCAATGCATCGCAACATGAACAGCGAGTATAGTGCCTGTCATAGCAGTGTTCGCACAGTGTTGTGAAATCGTCTCCACAGCTTTCACTTGTCCAGATCCGTTGTCCACAATAATCGCAGGTAACAGTTCTGTTTTCGTAACAATCTGAGCATAGGATCTCACCATCGAATTCTTCGTAATCATCGTCTTCGATGAGTGCTCCACACTGAGAGCAGAAGAGTTCATTTTCTTTCTTGTTTTCCATTTAAAGCCTCCATAAAATAAAAATAGCCTGGCCCGCAGGCCTGGCATTACTTTTAATATTCGCTTGCAAGAAGCATTGTTGAGTGTTCGCCGTCGTCAATTATGTAGACCTTCTCGGCTATCGGATTCTCCATTGGTATTACGTACTCCATCTTGTACGCAGGCTCTTCCGAATGGTGCGAAATTGACTGTAGTATTCCTACAGGCTTAAGATTGAATACCTGCATGTAGTCGCGAGGAGCTGGCATACGGTCTACGCATTCCCATAGAAACAACTGCAATTCTATCGGTATGGTGCTGTCCACTCCGCAGGTCAGATAGCGTTTAGTTTGGTTCATGATTGTTTCTCCTTTCGTAAAATATGATTACCGTAATTGGTATCAAGGTAATAATGTATATACTGAAAGTCCGAAAAATAGAAGAAAAACGTATTTTAGATATATATATAATTATTGCGAACAGTATAAGCACAAAAAGGCAAATATGCTTCCTTTAGCCGCCCATAGAGGGCGGCATAAGCAATAAAAAACAGCTGCGCCGAAAAGGGTACAGCTGTGGGAACAGGAGAAACACTTAAATTGAAATGCGTAAAGTTATTCCAGT
>JAGCYM010000071.1 GCA_017960805.1 Ruminococcus sp. | reverse complement strand
CTACTTTTGAAAAAGAATAAATGCTAAAAATATGGATGGTGTCTACTTTTTGAAATTTAAAAATGAAAATAATATTTTTTGTGTCTTCTTATGTTGACTGCTACAATGTGGCACACATCATGACAGAGATGTAAATGCTGCAATAAACATAAGGAATGAAGGCATGCGAATAGTTCTTGCATAGCCAATAATACAGAACTGTGGGGTACACGGGGTTAGCTCGCTTATGCTTAGTACATTGGTACTATCGAACGAGAACTGACTGCTCGCCAGTTGGCGAGAGGAAGCCCACGCCTCTTTAGGCGGTGGGAGGATGCCACTTATATGAGAAGTGCGATTCTCTATACCATAATTATCGCTGTGCCTGTAACGCTACTGACATTCCTGTTCGGGCGACGTAGAAAGGAAGAATACTGAACTGAGATTTTCAGATGAAAAAAACCTGTATTCCGATGAGAACATCGAAATACAGGTTTTGTCTTATTTGAAGGTTTTTGTCTTTCCGAGTACAAATGACTGTAGAAGAACCATGTCTGCTACACTGAAGCATCCATCCTTATTCAGGTCCATTTTTTCATTTGTCTTTGCGTCGTTGCTGTCAGTTACGGAAATAATAGCATTTCTTGCAATAATAACGTCAAATGAATCTATTCTTCCATCGTCGTTGAGATCACCTGTTATGACCTCGGGCGCTTCGGTGCTGACAAATCTTATATCATTCCGTGTAAAATCTAAAGTACCCACTGCAGTGCAGTTGTGGAAGGAGAGCTCAACAGAATAAACTTCTGTATCGTTGGGGAGTTCTTCTATATTGCTCATATGCTCATAAACATTGATGCTGTTTCCATAAGAATCAGAATCAGTTGTATCTTTTCTGACTGCAATGTAGCTGTCCTCAGTGTAAGAACTAAATTCTCCAAAGAATTTGTATGATCCCTTATAGAGGTCATATTCATGTCCGCCGGAGGTATACGACTTGACCAGTTCAGATTGGACAAACGTGAGAGTATTTCCTATTCCAATGGACTTTTCATAGCTTTTGAAAAGCTCTTCCGCACTCATACCTGATAGCTTTTCGGCTATACTGAATGATATACGCTTGTTCGCCTCAGGATCCGGGAGATAAAATTTGTACATGATACTGTATTTTCCCTCAATGCTGTCGCTGACCTGATAATCAATGGAAATATTGTTTTTGGCATTCAGTTCATAGAAGGAAGTTCTTGACAGATTTTTCTCCATATATGAGTCAACATAGCTACTAGTTGGAGGAATTCTGAATTCCTCGGCGTTTATAGTAAAGCAGCCATTCGGACGAGCGATCATTTCACTTCCATATATCACATAATACTCCGGAGAATAATAATCATAGCCGTCTAATATCATATAGCCCATGTAACGCTTTGAAATTTCAGAGTATACCTTGCATGAGATCTCCTTATCTTTGTTTTGCAGTGCGGAGAGCTCACAGTTACAGTTGTAATTATTATTGTCAAGAGTTATACTGCGCAGATTTCCTGTAACAAGTCCGAAATGCTTTGCTTCCTGTATAAGCTCATATAACGGGAATACAAATCCTTCGTCAGGGATGTTTTCTTCACGGAAGACATGATAGAATGTGTAATCATTATATGATTCCTCTATCTCGGCAAAGGTAGTATTGTACAATATATTGCCTTTTTTTCTGGCTACAAGATATGTTTCACCTTCGGCTTCGATAGTTCCTGTGTAATTATTGATCTTCTGAGTTTTCAACTCATCTTCAGTGATATTTTTGAATTCAAGTGTGCTTTCGGGAGATTCCATAACTATTTTAGCATAGCTGTATCCGCCGAGGCTATCGATAGTACTGTAATAATCGAAAAAATCGTTATTGAGTTTGTCTTTTACATCTGTAACGACCGAAGCTGATGCATACATTTCACTGACTGCTGAACCTGTGAACATAAGGGTGGCTGTACTGATTACGGCTAATGCTTTTTTTAAGATCATGGGATATTCCTCCTTTTTTCTTGAATCCCGATGATGGTATTCAGGAATTTCTGTAATCCTGATTACGGGCATCGCTTATTATTATAATAACATATTCTGTGGATTTGTCAATCATTGTCTTATTGTATCTGACATATTTTGTAAACCATCACAGACAACAGAGAGAAATTGAAGTTTGCATTATTATATTATGCATGAAAAGGAAATACATAATCAGATAGAGTATTGTCAGTTCAGCTCAGTGCCCGCAGGACTTTCTCCTTAAGTCGCTATTTGCGATACATCTGCCTGTGAGTATTGTAACTGCATTTGATTTGTGGTATAATCATATAGTAATCAATTTAGGCAAGGAGAGAAACAGTGATACTTCTAACTGCTCAGGATATATCAAAAACTTACATGGAACGCAAGGTTCTTGATGATGCTTCCTTCTTTCTGAACGAGGGAGATAAGGTAGGAATAATCGGAATTAACGGTACCGGAAAATCAACATTTATAAAGATCCTTTCCGGAACAGAGGAAGCTGATAAAGGAAAAATAATAAGGACGAACGGGATAAGGATATCATATCTTCCGCAGATCCCGACTTTTGATGACCACGGAACAGTTCTTGAGCAGGTCATGCTGAATCTTCCGAATGATCTTCGTGAGGCAAAGGAATATGAAGCGAGGTCGATACTTGAGAAGCTTGGTATCTCTGATCAGGAACGTGATATAAGCTCTCTTTCAGGTGGGGAGAGGAGACGTGCAAGTATAGCAGCAGCGCTTATTCAGCCGAGTGATGTTCTGCTTCTTGACGAGCCTACAAACCATATAGACAATGATACAGCACAGCTCCTTGAAGAATTGCTGATGAAGTATCGTGGAGCAATTGTCATGGTAACTCATGACAGATACTTCCTGAATAAAGTCTGCAACAAGATAGCAGAGATAGACAATGGAAAAATATATATCTGTGATGGAAGCTACAGCGATTACCTGGTACAGAAAGCACAGCGCGAAGCTGATGCGGAAGCCGCTGAACGCAAGAACCGTACGCTTTACAGGCGTGAGCTTGAGTGGATAAGCCGTGGAGCCAGGGCGAGAGGCACAAAATCAAAAGACAGGATAGAGCGCTTTGAAGCTCTTAAAAACCGTGAACAGATGCCGGTTGCTGAGAAGGTCCAGCTCCAGTCAGTAGCTTCAAGACTTGGAAGAAAGACCATCGAGATTGAAAACATAAGCAAGTCAATTGACGGAAAACCTCTCATAACAGACTTTTCATATATCATTTCACGTGATGCAAGAATAGGAATTGTAGGTAAAAACGGTGAGGGCAAGAGTACATTCCTGAAAATGCTGATCGGAGAGACAATGCCTGATTCAGGAAGAATAGTTATTGGCGATACAGTTAATATTGGCTATTTTTCGCAGGAATGTGAGTCTATGGATCCTTCATTGAGAGTTATAGAATATATAAGGGAGACTGCTGACATTGTAAAAACTCCTGACGGAACGGTTACCGCGTCTCAGATGCTTGAACGTTTTCTGTTTAATTCTGAGCTCCAATGGAACCGCATTGAAAAGCTTTCCGGCGGTGAACGTAAAAGACTATACCTGCTGAAGATCCTGATGACAGCACCCAATATACTTCTGCTTGACGAGCCGACTAATGATCTTGATATAACGACTCTGACCATACTTGAGGACTATCTTGAAACTTTCAGCGGAGCTGTAATAGCGGTATCGCATGACCGTTACTTCCTTGATAAGATGGCAAATGAGATATTTGAGTTCAGAAACGGCATCTGTACAAGATTTAACGGTAATTACACAGATTATGCGGAAAAAGCGGCAGAGCTTTATGTTGACGACGAGATAAAGCTTAAAAAGAAAGCTGAGAAAAAAGAAAAAATCAGTACAGGAAAGACCAGGCTGAAATTTTCTTTCAAGGAACAGCGCGAATACTCCACGATTGATGATGATATCGCCTTGCTGGAACAGAAGATAGCTGAGGCGGAAAATGAGATATCAGCCAATTCGTCTGACTATGTAAAACTGCAGGAGCTTTCTGATATGAAAGACAGTCTGGAAGCTGAACTTGCTGAAAAGATGGAAAGATGGGTATATCTCAATGATCTTGCTGAACGGATAGAACGCGGAGAATATGTGTGACAGTTTTCCTGTTCTGAATTGCAATGAAATATCGTGAGTTTTTTGCTTTGTATGAAACCGGCTTCAGGCCGATATATAATAAATATCTGGAGGAAAAGAATAATGAAACAATCATTTGAAAAGGGATTTTTCGCACCGCTTCCCGTGCTTATAATCGGCACATATGATGCAAACGGCGTTCCTGACGCCATGAACGCTGCATGGGGCGGTCAGATAGGAATGAGCCAGATATCTGTAAGCCTATCAGCATCACATCGCACGACAGACAATATCAAGCTGAACAAGGAATTTACAGTAGCCTATGCAACAGCTGAACATATTGCAGCATGTGACTATGTCGGAATTGTATCCGGAAAAAATGTTGAAAACAAGCTTGACAAGTGCGGTTTTACAGTTACAAGGTCTGATAAGGTCAATGCACCTGTTATCGATCAGCTTCCAGTGACTATCGAGTGCAGAGTCATTGATATTCAGGAAGAATTCAATGAGACAAGAGTAGTAGCTGAAGTTGTTGGCCTGAAAGCGGATGAGACTGTCCTTACTGACGGCAAGGTAGATTACAGCAAGGTTGGACTTGTGATATATGATACAGTTTCCAAAAGCTACAGAGCTGTCGGAGAGAGCGTTGCAGCAGCTCGGAGTGTTGGCAGAAAATATGAGTAAGCTGTATCCTCCAGACGATATAATTATCGTCTGGAGGATATTTTTTGAGGGGGAGATGGACATTTCGGCTTGCTTGATCATGGACTTGCTATTGTTGAGAAAAAGTGGTATAATTAGCAAAGTGCTAGCTCGCAGAGGAGCGCTAATGCAAAAATATCGCTCAATTATATATGGAGTTAATATATGTTGAAGAATAAAACAACAAAGCGTAATCATAATTCGTTCAGGGTAATTACTATCAGATTCTTTTTTCTAATTCTTACCGGAGCGCTTATTCTCATGCTGCCGATATCATCACGCGATCATACAGTTACGCCTTTCACTGATACTCTTTTCACGGCTGTGTCAGCTTCATGTGTTACAGGTCTTGTAGTTAGAGATACCGCGACTCACTGGTCTTTTTTCGGACAGGCTGTAATACTTACATTGATCCAAATAGGCGGTATGGGTGTTATTACATTCGGAATGATGCTTACGAGACTGTCAGGCAAAAAGATAGGACTTGGCTTCCGCGGAACAATGCAGGATTCTATATCAGCTCCACAGGTCGGAGGCATCATTAATCTTACAAAATTTATCCTCCGGATGACTGCCATAATCGAACTGTCAGGTGCTGTTCTCCTGTATCCGGTGTTCTGCCGCGATTTCGGACCTGTAAAAGGTATCTGGTATGCGCTGTTTCACTCTGTTTCAGCATTCTGTAATGCGGGATTTGATCTTATGGGTGTACGCGAACCTTTTTCATCATTGACAAGCTATGGAGATAATATCTATGTTAGTACAGTACTGATGCTTCTTATCATCACAGGTGGAATAGGATTCCTCACATGGGATGATGTGATCCATCATCGTCACCATTTCAATAAATACCGTCTGCAGACAAAGATAGTACTCGTTACTACCGCGCTGCTAATAATGCTGCCTGCAGTATTTTTCTTCTTTGCAGAGTATGCGGGAGATTCACCTAAGGAACGGATACTGCATTCATTCTTTCAGTCAGTTACTGCACGAACAGCAGGATTCAACACGGCAGACCTTTCAAAAATGAGCGAATCAGGCTCTATCCTCATGACAGTACTGATGCTCATAGGAGGATGTTCGGGTTCAACCGCAGGAGGTATGAAAACATCAACGGTTGCTGTTCTTTTTCTTGCCGCTATAAGCGTTTACAGGAGAAGAAACGATGTTGAATGCTTTAACCGTCGTATACCGGCAGATATTGTTCGTACTGCAGGTGCGATACTGTTCATGTACATAACACTGTTCCTTTCAACAGGTATCGCTATTTGCCTGATAGACTCCTTCCCGCTGGTAAGCAGTCTGTTTGAAACCGGTTCAGCGTTAGGTACCGCAGGTCTTACTCTTGGCATAACCACATCACTGTCATTGCCGTCACGGCTCATACTTATAGTTCTGATGTTTGCCGGCAGAGTAGGGGCGCTTACTCTTATATACGCAACGTTCGCATCCAATAATGAACTATCAAAGTTCCCACAGGAAAAGATAACTGTTGGATAATTGTATAAAGGAGAAATATTGAAATGAAAACAGTTTTAATCATCGGCGCAGGTCAGTTCGGAATACATATCGCAAAGCGGATGGAGCAGCTTGACTGCGAGATAATGGCTGTAGACAACGACGAAGAACGCATAAACGCTATTCTGCCGTATGTTACCAGCGCACAGATCGGTGACAGCACTAACGCGGATTTTATGAGTTCTCTCGGAATCCCTGATTATGATGTCTGCATTGTAACCATCAGTGACAGTTTTCAGGATTCACTTGAGACAACTGCACTTTTGAAGGATCTCGGAGCCCGCAGGATCATTTCACGTGCTCAGAATGATGTACAGGAAAAATTCCTTCTGCGAAACGGAGCTGATCAGACAGTATATCCTGAAAAGCAGACAGCTATAAGACTTGCGACAAGAGAAGCTGCTGATGATGTTCTTGATGTTTTTCAGGTCGACAGAGATATCAATATTTATGAAGTACAGGTTCCTAAGGCATGGATCAATAAAACTATAATGGAACTTGATATCCGCAAAAAGCACAATATGAACATCATAGCTGTCCGTGTCAATGATCAGCTTGTTCTGCCAAGACCGGATATGATCCTGACTGCTGATAATATTATTTTCGTTATTGGAAATGTGAAGGATATTAAAAGGGTGTTCTGATATCATCCAATTGAACGTTAAGAGTTCATAATCATCAATTAAGTATTATGGTAAAAGAGAACTGCCGTCCGATGGGCGGCAGTTCTATGTTCCTGCCCTTTACTGCTTCAGCTGGGGCAGGATTTTATTTACTTTTTATAAGAGAGGATTATTCTTCATCCTTCTTCAGTGTGAATGCTAATGCAACTGCTGCAGCTGTGATTCCGGTAACAGCAAGAGCTGGGAATGCTACGCCTGTCTTGGGTGATGAACTAGCAGCCTTTGTTGTTGTAGCAGAAGATGTTGTTGATGAAGTTGTAGTAGTTGTAGATGTTGTTGTGGTTGTTGTATCTTCTGTGCTTGTGGTTGTTGTTTCAGCATCACCGTTATCACGGATCAGACGTGCCATACCACCGTTTCCGATTGAGATCTCACCTGAATCACTGCGATAGTAGCCACCGAAGCAGAATGTTTCACCATCGTAGAAGTTTACAGTCTGTAACTTGGTATCTGCTATTTCCTCAGTACCAGTCTCAACAGTTCCGGTTGTTGTTTTGCCCTCAGCGTCAGTGTATGTGAATGTTGCGTCATCCTTGACCTCAACGATGCCGTTGTCCTTAGCATCCTTGTCTACAGTTGTGTTTCCGTTTGCTTCCTGATACTTCCACTTGCCGACAATTGTCTGGATGTCAATAGCAGAAACTTCATTAGCTTCTGTAGTTGCCTCTGTTGTTGTTGTTGTCTCTTCGTCAGCTGCGAATGAGTTTACCGCACCTGCCATTACTAGTGAAGCAGCCATTACTGCTGCTGTGATTGAAAAAAACTTTTTCATACCTATTCTCTCCTTTTCTAGAATGAGCGGTTTCTACATAGTTAAACCGCTTCTTTCAATGTAATATAATACACTTTTTTTCTGATATATTCAAGATATATTTTTCACAAAGTATTTCGGGTATGCAAAAGGTTATTTTGTACATTCTTCTGATGAGAGATCAAAGGATATTTCACGGAATTTGGCTGAATACGGTACATCTGGCACATCTCTCAATGCAGATTCTGTTAATTGATAATCGCATAACAAGCAGAAAAGTCCTGCCGGAGCCAATGTGCCCAGGCAGGACTTTTCTGAGTTAATCACTGTGTTTCTATTCTCAAAAACATTATTTGTTTGGAGATATCTCGCTTCCGCCCCATTCAACAACTGTGAAGCCTTTTCTTTCAAAGGTCTCAAGTTCCTGTGGCTCAATATCAACTGCGTTTTCAAGTGGGATATATGTCATGAAAATGCGAAGGATACTGTCAGGAGCTGGGGTGATGTCAAGTACTGCTGAATCAGTATATGCTCTGCCCTGGAAGGAAATGAGATTGTATCTGTTATGCTCCATTCTGGGCAGCCAGTATACGATGAATTCATTCATCTCTTCTTCACTGAGTCCCATATATGTGAGCTTCTCCTTGAGAAAACTTTCAGTATCACTTCCTGCAACGCAGAAGCCCTTGGATAAATCAAATACTGTCTTGCAGTTTATGCTGTCCCAGAAAAGATATCTGTGGTGTGTGCCGTCTTTTATGTTAAGCAGTGTTCCGTCAGGATATGCGGTTACATCCCAGCCGTTATCATATTTCGGATATGTTGTGGCCAGATCAGAGGTTGTCAGCTGAAGGTCAACGTGAATATCAGTTTCCTGTTCCGGATACAGATATATTACAGGCTTATCGTATTCCAGTTCGGTAAATTCGATGTTCTCATTAGTGGGATCATCTATATATACTCTTATCCATCCCAGTTTCCCATTATGATCAGCATATACCCACTCTTCGTTTCCATAAATAAATCCTCTTTCAGTAATCAGTTCTCTTTGAGGGATCTGCTCTATTACTGAATACTCCGTTCCTGGGCCCGAATACAGGTTCTGGTCGCTTCCGACGATTGAGAATAAACCTCCAATTACCGATTCTTTTTCAGGAGGCACTACAGCGATGCTTTCCATTATGAGCTTTTGTCTCATAAGACAGAAATCAAAAATGTCAAGTTTGTTGTCATGGCAGAAGTCTACTGATTTCCATTCAGCTATAGTGAGGTCAGAACCTCCCATCAGCCACTTCTGGAAGAGTGTGGCATCAGCTATACTAAGCTTCCCATCTCCGTTAGCATCTCCGTTTGGCGTAAACTTCAGGGTGCATGAAAGCTCGGTAAGCTTGTCTTTTTCTGATGTTACCTTAAACACAGGAGATGAGTAGCTGCCGGCCTTTGTTCTGGTATTAATGGTATATCTCCAGCTTGGATCATAGAAACTGCCGGAATCTATCGTTGCCGGATTTGATTCTATGCTGTATGATTCAACGGGGAAAGGATCCTTCATCAGTTCTTTCATTATAGTGATCTCTTTGGAAATGTCTAAAAGCTCACCTGTATCCGCATCATAGAAGGTGATCTTGGTTTCACCAGCGGAAGGATCTTTTTCATTGCTCAGCCTGAATATAACGTCCGAAGAACCGTTCTCATATCTAGTAACAGTCATATAATCGTCAGGAATTATTGTACCATTATAATAACCAGAACTTTCGTCATTTCCGGGAAGTCGGTATCCTTTCGGAAAATCAGCGGATCTTAAACCGAATGAAACACTGTCGGCACTGAGGAAACTGCTGATATTTCTGAGAATGATCGGGTTTTTTTCTATTTCATAAATCGGACCTGTCGACATTTTGCCCTCAGGTGTATTATAACTGATATTTGTCCATATTGAAGGTGCTTTTCCCTTATCGACAGGAATCAGTTCACCTGTTTTATAATCAACAAGTTTTACCCTCATATCTCCTGAGAATAATACGGTCTGTGCATTATCGATTATCTGACAGTCGGCAACCAGCCTTTTTTCAACCTCATCAGGCCTGTACACCAGTCCATTGTTTTGAATATAATCGTATGATATTGTTGCGTGACCGTCTTTTTTAGCCTGATAAACTACTATTCTGTACTGTATCCCGCCATCAAGGAGCTTATCGCTTTCTTCGTTGCAGGATGATTCACACAGATAATCAATAATGGATGTGTCCATGTTACCCGGAGTCACACACCATTCATGAGATGCTCCAATATCTGATTCAAGGCACAATACTACATTGTTATCCTTTCGTGATACGGAACCGTTGGAATTAACATAAAAGCAGTATTCAGTAAAGCAGTCCGGAAGCCAGCTGTATATATCTGTTTCCTTAGTGCTTAGGACATCCGGGTCTGCAGTCGTGGAAAATGTGTATGTGATCTTGCCGTCAGGATAATAAATATCGGAAGGATACTGTGTCCACGTATCAGTCAGTGTTACTTCAAAGTCTCCTTTGTTCAGAGGGGTATATACCAGGACCTCATAATTATAGTCGCTGTCCTTTGAACCATATACTTCTCTTTTGAGAAGCATACAGTTATCACTTTCATCCTCAAGTATGTAGCGAAGCATTCCTCGAGGTTCGCCATCAGGTATTTTTTCATTCTGTTCCTTGAAGACAATGCATATCAGTCCGTCATCAATATGGGTGCCTCCGAATTCATCACGGAATCTGATAGCAGAATCCAGATCATTTGGTATCCATTTGGGAAGTTCTCCGATAGTTGTGTCATTTGTTGGCGTTAAGGCGGCATGTACAGGCGGCATAGCAGTTGCGGAAGATAGTATCATGCCCGATGCGATAAGTGCTAGTATTCTGTTCTTCATTTCAATTCCTCCGATCTGTACCGGAAGCCTAAAGAATCAGTTGTTGTTTCAGTCCTTCCGATATTATTATCAATCATCCCATTTTACCTGTATTATCAGGTTACTTGTTACTGCCATTATACATTATAGTTGTGCAGACGTCAATCAAAAAAAGGTAAGTTGCAGAAATAATATGGTAAGTTGCAGAGAGCTGGACCTGAAATGTTGTTTTTGCAAAAAAACAGCGAACGAAAAAGTATGGATTGATCACACTTCTCCGTCGCTGCTTTTTTGATTATTCGCCTGATTTCAGCTCAGTCTGACTTGTGGTGTAGCGCTGCTTAAGCTGCTGATTCATAAGAGATGTATGCTTTTTGTCTACAAGGTAATGAACGAAACATGTAAACATATAAATGAATACGACAGCAAAGAATGTTAGCAGTACTGACATCGGAGTTATAGTGCACCAGCCGAACATCCGGAGCATGAGCAGTGTTATGCCGAATATCAGAAGAAAATGCCCGGCCCACAGCAATAGTGATATCCTGGGGCTTTCAGGGTCAAAGCAAAGAAGAATTGCTGTCGGAAGAGCAGTTATAAAGCCCGCTAGAAGTATCTCCCAGAGTATAACGCTGTTTATCTCCTGACCAACTACGGTCAGATAAATCGCTGCCGCTATCAGGACAGCAGTTGTGATGTCTACAAAATAATGCAGCAATGAAACAAGAAATTCCTTTATCATCATTCAACCTCCTCGATTCCAAGCTTGACTTTAAGGCTGCGTACATATTGTCTGGATATAAGAACCTTTTCTCCGTTCTTCAGATGCGCTTCAAGCTTTCCGCTGAAAAGAGGGGAGAGGTATTCTATTTTCTCCATGTTTATTATCATGGATTTTGAACAGCGTATGAAGTCAAGCGGGACAAACATCTTCTCAAGCTCATAAAGCTTGTATTTGACTTCATAGACTTCTGAATGACAATATGCGAAAACACGGTTTTCATTTGCCTCAAAATAGAATATATCCTGATAATTCAGACGTACGATCTTGTCATCAAGATATCCCGTAAGTTCAGTGTTCGCAGTCTGGAATGAGAGCAGCATGGAGACAAGACGCTGGTCAGGTGATGCGCACCTGACGATCACAACGTCTTCATCGCCCGGCTGAGGGGATTCGATTATAATCCTCATGATCAACCTCCGCTTTTTTGTATTTGTTGGATCGATAGTTGTTGAATGCTTAAGTCAGAGCTCAATTGAATTTCCGTGACTTAGTTTATATACGGTTGTATGTTTCTTAAGATAGAGTTCGAACTCTGATGTGTCTATTTCTGAACTGAAAGGCGGAAACGTATCGTCAAAATGTGTTAGAAGGACAGATTCAGGGGTGAGCCTGTCATATATTTTCTTTCCGATCTCAAACAGCTTTTCAGAGCCCTGGTAAGGGAAGACTGCGAGATCCGCATTGTGCGGATATTCGGTATCCGCATCAAGTGCGAGGCTTCCTAGAATAAAGATACGTTTGCTGTATGCCTCTACCATATAGCATAGCGTTTCCTTTTTTTCAGGATATTCAGAGATCCTGAAAAGCTTTCCGATTATGCCTTTATGATTCAGTATTACACGCTTACTGAATATCGCTTTCAGAATATAAAGAGCGTTTAATCTGATGTGTTTTCCTTTAAAGGCGGTAACTTTGAATTCTCCGACAGAAAAGACGGAACCGGGATGTATCAGATGGAGATTTTCTTTTCTTATACCTTTCCCGCAAAGAGTTTTATATGGGGTTCTGCTGCAGAATACAGTAGTGCCTTTATTAATGATCCGGCTTATACTGCCGATATGGTCGATATGTCCGTGTGAAATGAGGATATGTCTGCAGCCTTTGAATGCGTCTGAAGCTACTTTAACTTTGCTGTCCGGAAACGGAAAAAACGGGTCGATAAGGAGCTGAGAGCTTCCGGCAGTGATGCGAACTGAAGCGGTACCATACCATGTGATTCTTATCTTTTCTTCTTGCATAATTGATCAGCTCTTTCAATAGATGTTTGCTTAATTATACCATAACCGGATTACCAAATCAATCGTATTCTGTATGAAGAGGTATCACTAAAGATAATCCTAAACCTGTTTCCATGTCATGATGTGTTCCTCACCATTTGTGAATGTCAGGATCATGTTATGATTCTGTGACAACATAGAATGACTGAAATAGAATTATTTCAAGTATAATGATATCATGAGAAAAGCAGGACTGTCAATGCAACTTACTGTATCAAATAAGCATCTTACCCAAAGAAGGGACATAGTATTATGAATACAAGAAGTTATCATTCTGCGCATTGAACCCTAACTTTTTTGACATTTTCCTTAAGCTTCAGAACGGTGTGTGAAAAGTTCGGATAGTTTCCTTACACCTTCAATACAGATTAAATATATCAGAACAGAAAAGCTGTTCACGTGTACCTTCAAGTTGCTGCTTCCGAGAAACAAATGAGCAGTAAAGAATAAAGCGGAGCATACGCTCCGCTTTATATAAAGATATTTTATTGTACTTTAGGTCGTGCAAATTCCAATAGTGTTAGGATATCACCTGATGCAGTCGATACAAGTGCATAGTACGCAAGTACTGCGGATGCATCCTTAGCGTCTATCTTACCGTCACCATTAACATCAGCTGCTGTACGCTGAGCTTCCGTTAATCCATCACTATCTCCTGTTGACGCCTTTGAATAAGCAACAAGTATGAGTGAAGCATCCTTAGCATCAACTTTATTATCACCATTTACATCACCTAGATCATTTTCAGAAGGAACAGGTTTTGTTTCTGTAGTAGTTGAACCCTGTTCTCCTGAAGACGTTGATGCTGTGGTCTGTGATGTTGAAGATGTGGTGATTCCTGTTGCAGTCATAGCTGTTCCAGCAGCTGAAGTTGTTGTCACACTGCCTGTTGCAGAGGTTGTAGTATTAATAGGAGTTGTTCCAGTACCGTTTGTTGTGGCTGTGGTTTCTGTTCCAGTAGCTGTAGCCTTAGTACTTGTTGCTGTAGTTTCTGTACCAGTTGCTGTTGTCTCAGAATCTGTACCAGTTGTTGTGGAAGCAATGTATCATGTTGTTCATTGATCTGATGTTCTGGAGATTAATAATGATGGACTGTGAAAATGCACTAATGATATAGGACTTTTTTGTTTAGTTTTATTTGAAATTATTAATCGCTTATTAACAATTGATTCTTTCTGTTATGTTACAATAAAATAAAGAAAATAATTTGCTACTGTTTTGCGTAATCTATATTTTGGGGTAAACGTCCCGGAATCTGAAGAAAATAAACGAATGATGATATATGCTCTCCTGAGAGTGACTGGTTTTTATGTGTCAGCTCTGAGGGGAGTATAACAATCGGAAAATCCAAATCAGCTATGAATCTATAATATGAATCGCAACATACACGATCTTGTATTAACAGGGTAATGAAAACTCTGATTTTCGAGACGGAGGTGATGTAGAATGAGTGGAATAATTAAATGCAGCGATCGGTCTTACCGTATCACATATGAACCAGAGCCTAACAAAAAGAAGGATGTCTATGTTTTCAACGGGCTCTCAGTGGATCTGAACGGAAACAAAGAAACAATTAAGATGGTGTTTGTCAGGAACTATCTCCAGAGAGAAGACCTGAGGGGATTTGGTCACATAGATAAGATATGTAAAGTCCCTGATTATTATTCAGATGCTAAGTTCCATGAACGTTATAATATCGACATGGAAGAAAACAGTAGTTTTGATTTGTATGTCGGTGTAAGTGATGAGCGTGTCATAGAAGAAATGGAAAACAAAAAGCATTCAAGGCTTAAAATAATTATTATATCAGCTATAGTACTCACACTTCTGCTTCTTGTTTCCATAATAACTGCTTTTAAGATCATTGAATGGAAACATGAAAAGTCTGCAAACAATAATAATGCGATATCTTCAGAATTAGACATTATCCCGGCTACATCAGTAAACGGAGAATTGATACATGGTAACGCTTCTTTCGGAGACATGAATGGTGATGGTGTGATCAACGCGATTGACGCCTCGTTTATTCTGGGTAATTACTATAAACTGTCAACTGGTGAAGAGATCACTGAAGAACAGAAAGAATTCGGAGATATTAATCGTGACGGCAAATTAGATGCTACTGATGCGTCAATCATCCTAGGATATTATTCCTATTTGGCAACAAATGACTACATCTCTCTTGAGGAGTACTTAAAACAGAAGTAACTAAGCCTAACATTCAGTGCATGTCTATTTCAGGATGAAAACAGCAGGATAATCAGGGCTCCTGCTTCAGAAACACACATAAGAAAAAAGCTCATCAGACAATCCGGTTCGATTGTTCAGATGGGCTTTTGTATTATGGGTTATTATTCTGTATATCTGTCCAGTATTTCCTCTTTTTCGACCCAGCTTCCGGTGAGATGTCCGCTTGTGTGGAAAACCATTTCATAGACTACATCAGGATGAGCGGCCTTTTCTTTGCTCTGCAGGTTAAGGTCAGCAGTTTCACTAGCTATGGTCATATTATGGTATTTGTAAATCTCAACATAATAGTAATAACCCAGGATATTAAGATAGGGGATGAATTCAGGATAGTCCTGGAACTGATGCCAGATATCATAGAGCTTGACTTTGTTCTGGTTGCAGTATTCAGTTTTCTCAGTATTGACAGCCAGCTTGTCATAATCCATCAGTTCACGGAAGATAAAGTTGTTGGCTCCTGACTGAGACAGAATGTCCGTATAGTTTTTGATCCCTTCTACATCGTGAACGCATTCTTTCAGAAGCAGACAGCTTAATCTGTGCTTAAGAGTGCTTTCAGCGCATATGTCAAGTATCTCCTTCAGCATATTCATATCGCAGTATTCACTGTCTGTACTGTAGTTCATTATAGCCCGGTTGATACTGTCATCAGGGCTTACCCTGCTTATATTCAGATGATTCCAGTTATATTTTATAAGATTATTAAGGATAATGTCATTATCCTGGACCTTAAGAAGGCCGCTTCCGTTCGTTGTTATTGTTCTCTTTCGGAAGCCGTATTTATCGACAAGTTTCAGCACTTCGGTGAGCAACGGACTTAAGGTTGGCTCTCCGCCAGTCAGGGATACAGACGGATTCAGCGGCCTGACGATTTTCAGCACATCTTCCAGTCTTGAAAGATACTTGTCAGGATCGCCGATATGGCATTTGTGATACAGTTCATTCCTGTGATGATATCTTAGCTGAGCGACACAGAATTTGCAGTCTGCGTTGCAGTAATCATCTACGAAGATAGAAAAATTCAGATTCTTGTATACCCGTTTTTCCCCGCCGTCCTTAAACTCATAGTCGATAAGTTCGTACCTGCTGATATCATAGTCACTTCTGCCGCCTTGTTTATACTGGTTCCGGATTTCACGCAGTTTTTCGTTGAATTCAATTATTCTTGAATCCCCGACTTTGATCTTCTCGTTATTGTCGTTCATTTCATTTTTCATATTCGCTCCTTGCGACCAGATCCTGTCCGAAGCAGGTGCCGTCGCTTGCATACAAACTCCAGTTACTAATATTCTGAACTATTACAGGTCCTTCATAAAGGGGGGAATCTTTCAGTTTCCCATATGACTGAAGGAAAAAGATGTTGCTGTATTCAATGATACCTAGTCGTTCAAGTTCCTTTTCGATATCTTCGTCACCGGTATTCCTTTTTCTGACATTTAGCTTTATACTAATTAATTTGCACTCTTCAAAAGCAAGGATATATTTTTTCAGATTTTCAAGGTGATTCCTGTCAGCCTGGATCAGCCAGTAATTAACGCTTACCTTGATCTCGACCTTAATATGCTTGCATTCTGAAAACTCAATGAGCCGTTGAATATACCTGCCTAGTTCAAGACCATTTGTAAGAATAATGATTTTTCTGCATCTACCGGTACTGGCTGCATATTCAGTGAACCGGAAAAGTTCACTGTGAATAAGAGGCTCTCCGCCTTCAAGCTGAACTTCCATCTCACCTGTGCATGAATCGATTATTCCCTTAAATGTCTCAAAGGTCATGTATCTGTTTTTGTCTGTTCCGCTGTACATGCAGCAGAACGGGCAGTCAGTATTACAGGCATTCGTAATGTTTATATACAGTCTTGTTCCGCCTGGTATTCTGGAATTGTTCATGTTTTACCTCTTATCATTCTCCTGTCACTGATGGAAATCATCGAGAATATCTTCCGTTTCAGTCCATCCGGCACAAAGATTTCCGTTAGGATGGAATACCATCTCATATATGTAATGCAGATTCTCTCTTCTGTATTTCTCAAGGAATTTAAGATTTGCTCTTTCAGAAACAACGGTCATATCCTTGTATTTATAGATCTCAATGTAATAATAGTGACCTCTGATATTTGAGAAAGGAATGAAATCAGGATCGTTATCCATAACTGCCCAGAGATCGTTCATGAATACACGGTTTTCAAAGGCATATGCTGCCTTCTCTATATTTCTGGATTCATTTTCATTGAATGACATGAGTTCACGAAATACTACATGTCTGCAACCTGTGGAGTGCACAAAAGAAAGGTAATTCTTCATTTCAGGAAGACTGCTGATCCCTTCGCGGCTTATGATACAGTTGAATCGTGTTCGTACACCGTTTGCTTCCAGTTTTTCTACAGCTTTCATGAGTGTTTCCATAGAAGGCTGTTTTTCGCGGAAACGCATGATTTTCTGGCAGACATCCATATCATAGGAAGGTCTGGAAAAGTTAACATGTGAAACGCCGGCATCGATTATATCATCCGCATATTTATCTATGTTGGTACCGTTGGTAGTAATGACGACTTTCCTGAATCTGTATTTCTTCAGAGTTCTGAGAGCTTCCCTGAAACATGGAGACAGAAGCGGTTCTCCGCCTGTAATTGAAATACTCGGATTATACGGCCTTATTTTATTCGCGATATAGTCAAGGCGTTTCAGATAGGTTTCAGTATCCTCGATCTTTCCGACTTTGTTTATGTGCCCGTTGTTCTCTGTCTTGATCTGTTCGATGCAGAATTTGCAGTCCGCGTTGCAGTAATCATCGAGAAAGATCGTGAAATTGAAATTCTTATAGAGCGAGTACTTTTCAAACTCCATCCACTGGTAGTCATCGGGATCAAAGACATCGTAGCTGAGAAGACGGTCTTTGCTGAAGCCGTTTATATTCTTATGTTCTGAAAAAGCAGTGATGAATTCCTCAAAAGAATAACCTGATCCGAAACATGCTCCGCAGGAATAAGTGCCGCATCCGCTGTAGATGAAACCGGATACATATTCATTGTACATCTTCGCACATGTTTCTTCTGATCCGGCAAGGAGCGTGAAGTGCTGTCTGTGCATACATACATTTACTGCAGCATCACATTCCAGAGCTCTCAAAGCTTGATTCAGGACCAGAGTACAGGGACATCCGCCTCTGATGAAAGCGGTCTTTATACCGCCTAAATCAAGGACTACCGCTTTGTCAAGTACGGCCTGATTACGTGAAACAGCACTTTCAAAGCTTTCAGCATATGAAGCGCCTAACTGAAAAGGTTTGTCGATATAATCTGAAAACAGTTCAAATAGCTTTGCGGATCCATATCCGAAATTCAGATATTCAAATACCATAGAGTCAAACAGGTTGCCGCTGATATATTTTGTACTGTATTGGTAGATATTGTCTACTATTTCATCGCTATATGAATAATGTGCTGCAACTATCCTGGTAATGCAGTCGTTCTCAAGGCGATATACAGATCTGCCTCTTGTAACTCTGTATCTGGTATATAATTCCGGCATAAAGTCTTTAAGTCTGTTTGTGCTGCCTATGTAAATAACTTCCTTTGAGGCATGTTCTAGATACTTTATGCTGTATTCATTCAGCGCCGGACCGATTATTATAACTTTTTCATACTGCTCAAGCGCTTCAGCGCTGCTTGTGATATCATAATTCAAGTCATGTCTGTTGGTGAAAATGATCCTGAAGGAATAATTACTGAATTTAGTTATCAGGGCAGCGGAAAAAATGCTGTCGATCTCATGAACGACAAACATAAGGACCTGAGGTCTGCTCTCTCGTGTATATGAGTAGTTTTCATTTGTGTTAACTTCTTTTCGTTTGTCCTTCATTCCACTTCCCCCTGTTAAAGAATAGTTTCATGTATATTTTGAGCCGTTGATCAATGGAAATGTGTTTGTCTAATGATATCATATTTTGTGTGCTGTGTCAAACTCTGAGATGCAGAATCAGACGTATTACTGAAGCTTTCAGCGAAAGGAGCAAAATGAAAAACAAATAATGAGAATCCTTTGTGGTTTATGTTAGTTTCATTATTGGTGCTCTTCCTGAATGTCAATAAGAAAAAATCGTTCATAATGCCTGACTAATCAAATAAGGAACTGTTACAAAAAATACAACAGTTCCTTATACACTTCATATACTAATATTATTCCTTAAAAATCAGATTTTCTGTATTCTGATCGAGGTCGGCAAGTATCTTTACAATAAAATTTTCGGATTCGGAATAACCGCTTTGTACCCATTTCTCAACAATAGCTATGCAGCCCTGTGCGCGATAACAGCTGAGGTATTCTATTCGTTCATCGTTTAGCTTTCTATCTTTCTGCTCACTTATCAACTTGCGAAAAAGTCCCTCCATCAGTTTACTGAACTTTTCCCGCAGTTTATTTGTACTGTTATGAGAAAACATCATGCCAAATACACTCTTGTTTTCGGAAATATACTTTATAAGGCAGGAGAAGAACTCCTCTGAACGAAGTTCGTCCAGCTGTAATATCAGTATTCCAAGCTCCACAAGTATCTCTTCCTCTATCTTATCGTATAGATCATATACATCAAGGTAATGCTTATAGAAGGTAACACGGTTCACATCTGCTTTGTCAGCTATCTCCTGTACTGTTATCTTTTGAAGTTCCTTTTCTGACAGCAGCTCTGCAAAAGCATCACATATTGCTCTCCGTGTCTTCAGGGTGCGGCGGTCGGTCTTTTTTTCACTCATTTTTATCACCTTTTTTTATTATTGAGTACATTATACACTCTAAAACAAAAATAGTCAATGTCAGATAATTTGACATTGACTATCTATTATATTCAGGCATTATTTGTTCAATTGCAGTACCAGAAGGAATAACCGGCACCTGCACTCTCAACAGTATCGTACCAGTAAAGATTGTTATCAGCAGATAAGAATTCTACACAGCCGGTGCCGTTTGTATATTCGATGTCATCACTGATGAGCTGACCGTCATTGGTGTACTGGAATGTCTGCTTTGTGCAGTTATCGTACCATACTGAAAGGCCTTCATTGCCGCTCTCAACCTTGCCGCTCATATCCCAGACACTTGTTACAAAAGCGCTGCTTGCCCATGAAATATGTATAGAAGCCTGATCGTTGCCGATGCAGGAAACTGTGACCATAGCGCGTCCGTTGGTGTATGTGCCGATAAAGTTCATCATGGGGTTCTGTCCATCGCTTGCAGTCGCATTGCGAGCATCGTCATTTTCGAAAGTGTAGCAGAACTGGTAGCCAGAATAATATGTAACTGTCTCTGGACCGTTAACGTTAGTTACGGGAGCCACAACGATTTTCCAGCATGCAAATCCTGTGTCCGGAGCAGTTCCCTTTGTGCAGCTGATTATCTGTGCGCCCGAGCCGACCAGCTCTTTTACGTTTGCGATAGCAGTAGCTTCGTCAACGCCGATGTTGTCAGCTTTTGCATTGCTTGAAGGAGCTGTATTCTCGGCAGCCTTTTCCTCTGCCTTTTCAGCCATCTGCTCAACCTTTATATCCTTGACAGTACTTGTGCCTGAAGTTTTATTCTCGGACTTTGCAGTTGTTGATGTTGTAGAAGCCGAAGTTGTAACAGCCACATTATCTGCTGGAAGTGATGAAGCAGGGACGTCTGTACCGCAGCCTGTCAACATTACAGCTGCACCTGCGAGAGCAGCGATAGCTGCTATTATCATCGGAGCAGTCTTCTTGCTGCCCTTTACGTTATTTACCTTGTTCTGTGAATTGAAATTTGTCATTGTTTTTTCCTCCTAAGTTTTAGCGATTTTTACGCGTTGTGTTTTCCATGACTATATCATACCACAGCATTGCTGTATGTTCAACAGATAATTTATCGCAGATATGTAGCTAAAGCTACACTTCGATACGGAAGTGTAAATTAAACTACAGCTTGATTCAAAATTGTATTATTATTATCACTCAATTATTATATTGCTCCTTCAGGCGATTGTTATTGCTTTTGTGAGATAGATATGCTATTATTAGAATACAAACGATCAGGGCCCGCTTGGGGTAAGCTGCCCTGGGAAACGAGGAGGATTCAGAAATGGAAGAGTTCTATATTAACAGCGACGGGATACGTCTGCACGCTAAACTTGATCGTCCTGCAAACCTTTCCGAAGGACCTCTCTGTATACTTGTTCATGGTTTTACTGGAAATATGGAAGAAGATCATATAGTAGCGGCGAAAAACGTCATGACTGATCATGGTGTTTCTGTTCTCCGTGTTGAGATGTACGGTCATGGGATGAGTGACGGAGAATTCAGGAAACATACTCTTTTCAAATGGATGACAAATGCCCTGGATGTAGTTTCATATGCAAGGAAACTAGACTTTGTTACTGATCTGTATATGTGTGGCCATTCCCAGGGAGGTCTGCTGACAATGCTGACAGGAGCATTATGCCCGGATGATTTCAGAGCGATTATTCCGCTTTCTCCGGCATGGATGATTCCGGAGTACGCGAGAAAGGGGATAGTTCTGGGAAATGAGTTTGATCCTGATCACATTCCGGAAATGGTCAGCAATGACGCCTGGGAATTGTTGGGAGACTACATACGTGTTGCCCAGAACATTTTTGTTGAGGATATTATGACAAGATATAAAGGAAGAGTTCTGATAATCCACGGTGATGAAGATGAAACCGTTCCATATTCATATGCTGAAAAAGCCGCGAAGCTCTATGACAATGCGGAGCTCATTCCGGTACATGGCGCAAACCATTGTTTTGTAGGCAATCTGGATGAACTGTCTGATGCCCTAAGATCATTTTTCAGTTCTGAATTACTGTAAGATTTCTAAAAACAAAGCAGTCCCGGAGAGGATCTGATTCCTCTCCGGGACTGCTGTTTCTATTTACTTTGTTTTATCGTTTTTAGTGTTGTTTGCGGGAGGTGTCGCTGTCTTTTCCGGTGACGGAGCTGTTGAAGCCGGTGAAGTATTCTGCGGAGCCTGTGGAGACTGCTGGATTCGCTGCTGATACTTCTTTTTGCTTCGCTTATCAGCTATTTTACAGATTAGTTTTATGAATTCAATAAACAGGAAGATTATCAGAGCAAAGAATATCAGATAAGGAAGCACTCTGATCAGGATGAACAGAACAGCTTCAAGGAATGTTAGGAATCCTCCCCATGTCTTTGACAGTGTATTCTTCAGTCGCTGGCCGAAAGTATCAGTTTTTTCTACAACCGGCTTTTCAGTATATTCACGAACTTCACTCAGATTGAGATGGATGTATGAATACGCTACATCATTTTCAATGTTATTCATTCTTGTTTTGATTTTTGCGATTTCGATCTGAATGTTTGTGAGTTCGTTTTCAACCTGGATAGCATCTGCTTCATTTTCAATTCCCTGTAGAATATCGAGGTATCTCTTTTCCTTTGCCTCATATATGCTCAGAGTTGTGCTGAGATCAGAATACTCAGTAGTGAGATTCTGTACTGAGGAGGTCTTTCTTCGCATATCACCGATCTCTTCTATTTCTGAGCAGAAATCATCATACTTGGCACTTGGAACTCTGATTGTGGCATTCATTGTTTTCCATTTCTGATTTTCCGAGTAGATCCATTGGTTTGTATTGCCACCGTCACTGTAGTTTTCGCTTTCGATAAAACCATTGTAGTTCTTGATAAGATCCTGGATCTGGTCAACTGCCTTATCGAAGTCGAGAACATCAATACTCATATCGCATGAGTAAACAAGCATCTGTGTGTTGATTGCCTTAGCTTCTGACTGTTTGTAGCTTAATGGTGTGGCTTCAGCATTTTCGTTAGCTGCGTTATCCGCAACTGCTTCTTCTCCAGCTTCGTAGCTATACGAAGAATTGCTTTTATAAGCCTCATCATATCTTGCGTCATTGGATTTTTCGCTATCTCCGCATGCGGAAAGCAGCATAGTACCCGCCAAAGATAGTGCTATCAGTGATTTTTTCATTCTAATTCCTCCCTTCCACTCTGAGGTGGTATTTGGTATCTTAATAATACCATCTGAGAGGGGAGAAGTCAATTAATATATAATTACAATTCAGAAAAAAATCCCTCTGTGGTTAAAGTCGGTACTCGTATAGAAGTATTAAGCCATAGTATTTCTGATCATAGGTCAGAAGTGCTATGGCGTTTCTATTGACAGTGCTGTGATGCTGTGATATAATCGTTACTAACATAAATCGGAATATACAGGAGGTATGATGTTATGCACAGACTTATAATAGTGGAAGGCTTGCCCTGCTCAGGCAAAAGCACAACTTCAAAATATATTGCAGACAGTATCGGGGCAAAATTCTATGATGAAGGAAGTGGAAATCACCCTGCTGATTATGAATTTCATTCGTTTATAAAAAACATGGAATTATGCAGCTTTTCACCGGAAGAACAAGTACTTATAAAACAGAATGCTGTTTCCAAAGCTGATGGATATGTTATTTCTCTGAGCTTATTCAGCGGAGAATTGTTTGACAAACTTTTACAGCATAAGATCTATGATTTTCTGCCTTGGGAAACTGAAAAGCCTCTTATGCTGGAAAAATGGAAAGAATTTGTCCATGCGGCTGAATCGGATAATCAATATGTGTTTAACTGCGTATTATTGCAGAATCCAATGTGTGAAACAATGATGCGTTTTGGATTTGATATTCAAATGTCATCAGAATATATCACCAACATCTGCAATATCATAAGACCGATGAATCCGTTTATTGTCTATCTTCATTCTGATAATATAAGAAATGCAATCGAAAAAGCTGTTTCTGAACGTGGAACAGATTGGCTGAACAGTGTGATAGACTATCATTGTAATGGTTCTTATGGCAAAGCGGAACATCTGACCGGATTTGACGGATATATAGAAGCACTGGAAGAACGCCAGCGCAGAGAAACAGAAATACTGCGTGGCTTGAATGTACAATATATGATCATCAATAATCCCAATGAAAATTGGAACAAAACATACTCAAGAATTATTCAGGAAATAAACATAGCAACGTAAATATTGATTTATCTTAGCAGGTATACAATGCCCCAAAGCACTTTGAAATGCTTCGGGGCAAAACCTCTATATGAGTACCCGTCTTACTGTTCACGAATAATGTTTCACATTGTTATTATTCATCAAGTTTTTGAAATTCGTCAATTCGCAGTTCTCGTTTTAGTTCTTCCTCTGTCGGAAGATAGGTAAAATACTTTGAAGCAAATATCTGGTTATTACTCTCCGGCAGAGTGTACTTCACGACAGCATCATTCTTTTCAGCACACAGTACAATGCCGATAGGCGGATTATCGCCTTCGTTCATAAGCTCTCTGGTGTAGTAGTTGACATACATCTGCATCTGTCCCAAATCCTGATGCGTGAGCTTGTCGGTTTTCAGATCAAACAGCACGAAGCATTTGAGGATATAGTTGTAAAATACGAGGTCAATGAAAAAGTCCTGACCGTCAAGTGTAAAGCGCTTTTGCCTTGATACAAAGGAAAATCCACGCTCAAGCTCTAAAAGGAACTGCTGCAAGTGGTCTATCAGAGCTTGTTCAATGTCGCTATCATACACATGGCTATCGGGCTTTATCTGCAAAAACTCCATGATATATGGATCTTTGATAGCTTTTTCATATTCTGGCTTTGGCGTGCTGGTCTGTATCTCTGCTGATACCGATGACTTATCCTTGCTTGCAAGCAAACGCTGATTATACATTGTATTGATCTGCCGTTCAAGCTGTCGGACACTCCACGCTGATTTTGCACATTCCTCTTTATAGAGGCCAGTGGCAGTCTTGTCCTCGATTTTTATCAAAATACGATAATGTGACCAGCTCAATTCGGCACACAGTGTGTGCCGATTCGGGAAACAGCTATAAAACTGTCGCATTGCGCGCAGATTTCGTCCTGTAAAGCCTTTTCCAAACTCAGCGGTCAGTTTGTCAGAAATGTACTTCAAAAGGTTGTTTCAATTCTTTTCTTAATTGCTCAGATCTGACGGGAGACGAGGTCTGAAGCAGGCATTCTCATTTAGTGAAAACATGGTTCTGAATTCTTCCTGTTTATATTTTACTATAATCATATATTCAGTTACTACCCGCAATCTCTACAAGTTGCGGACAAAATATGCGATAGATGATTTTGCTTTTAGGAAAGTAGCTTTACATAGATACAGAAAGCCGCCTATCTTTAAAAGCTTTGAGAATCCATCACACTTTTGGGATAGGCAGTAAAGAATGATCTTGTGATCATAAAGAATCTTTTTCGACAAAAATACCTGTTAGTCTTGGGACACTGAAGCGTTCTGTAAAAAGGTCACATTTGCACAGGAGGGCGTAGAAGATATGTCTGCCCTGTTCGCATAATGATTCATAGTTCCCCTGACCTTTTGATAGAATGACATCAGCTGAGTCTAGCGCTTCCTTTGCATCATCAGGAAGTGTCTCATATACTGTTCCGGCAATGGATGTTCCGTTTGATATTATCGTGGCATGCTTATTGATACCTGTGTATACAGCATCTTCTGCAGTAACATCATTCAGTACTTCTTCACCTCTGACCAGAACTGTGATCTGAAGCTGAGGGAATTTTGCATGAAGCTGTTCAAGAAATAATTTGTCAAGTACTATCTCTCCGCAGTTATCTGCCAGAAGGAGAAAACGTTCTGCGTTTTGGCATTGCTCAACAAATGAATCATATGCCTGCATGTCTCTTTCATGGAACTCTGCGTCTCCGAGCAGTGACATAAGGGTTTCATCGCTTACTTTGTTCATCGCTCCGAAATCAATATAGTTTCCCGCACGGGCGAATGCAAGTGATTTTTTTAACGGGTCTGGATCAGAAGCAATTTCTCTTCTGATCCTGTCTTCGATAGACAATACCAGATCATTATAGTTTTTTTTGACCTGCCTGTATGAATCAAGTCCTCCGAATTGCTGCCTGAACACCTGGTTGAACTGGTAGACGAGATACGGTGCGGTATCACTTTCTTTTCGGTTATCTATTATGCTTCTGATTTCCGAAAGGTATTCAGGATCATCAGATCTGCGCTTCTGTTTATCCCAAAGACATTCAGCGCATTTTGAACTAACGCTCATTGACTAGACCTCACTTATTGTTTATTAACCTGAGAGACGATTATGGCAGGAATTTTCCTGATGAAAGATAGAGCCTGTACCAGTCGCTATGGGAAAGATTTACATTGACTGCTGAGCAGATATCCTTTATGTGTTCCGGATTCATTGTGCCTATAATAGTCTGTATCTTTGCGGGATGACGAAGTATCCAGGCAACTGCTATCGCAGCTTTGGAAACTCCTTCACGTTCCGCGAGTTCGGCAAGTACCTTATTAAGTTCCGGGAAGTCAGGATTGTCAATGAATGTTCCGCCGAACATACCGACCTGAAGAGGGGACCATGCCTGAATAGTTATATCATTGAGACGGCAGTAGTCAAGAGCGCTTCCGTCACGGCTGATTGAATAGTCTGTAGTTTTGTTGTTCATGTAGAGTGCCTGATCTATAAGCTGTGACTGTTCAAGCGAAAGCTGGAGCTGATTGATCACAAGCGGCTGTTTAACATATTTTTTCAGAAGTTCTGTCTGCATCGGCATCAGATTGCTGACGCCAAAGAAGCGGACCTTTCCGGCTATTTCAAGAGCGTCAAACGCTTCGGCAACTTCCTCAGGATCAAACAGCAGATCTGGTCTGTGGAGAAGAAGCGTATCCAGATAGTCAATTTTAAGCCTTTGCAGAATACCCTCAACACTTGAAACGATGTTTTCTTTTGTCCAGTCGAATTCATGGCGCTCGGGACATATTCCGCATTTGCTCTGGATTATTATATCTTCACGCTTAAGTCCTGTAAGAGGGAATGCTTCGCTGAATCGGGTTTCTGCTGCTCCGTTTTCACCGTAGCATGTTGCGTGATCAAAGAAATTAATGCCGCAGTCATAAGCGGTGCGTATAACCTCTGCCGCCTTCTCCTTTGTAAGGGAAGGCATTCTCATACATCCCTGGATAATTATGGATGCATTTTGCGGACCTTTTACAATATTGATGTTTTTCAAATCTGGAACCCCTCTTTTCATTATTTTTCCTGTACTGCATCAGATAATGCAGTGCGCTGTTTGATAGTGAAGAGAATCTATATCTCTTGTATAATTATATCACAGAACTTTCCAAAGCGCAATCAAGTGACATCCTCCCCCCGCCTGTAGAGGCGGGGGCTTCCTCTCGCCAACTGGCGAGCAGTCGGTTCTCGTTCGATAGTACCAATGTACTAAGCATAAGCGAGCTAACCCCGTGTGCCCCACGGTTCTGTATTATTGGCTATG
>JAGCYM010000070.1 GCA_017960805.1 Ruminococcus sp. | reverse complement strand
TCAGTCTGAGTTCAAATGCCTTTCTGTCGGCTGCCTCCGCTATAGGAAAACAACGGCTTTCCAATTCCGTTACGGCGTCAAGATCGCTTATATCGGCATTTCTTATTATTACACCCTGCATATATCCCTCACTACTTCACCTGCAATAAGCAGTCCCGCAACGGCAGGCACAAAAGCAGTACTTCCGGGAATGTCACGGCGTTCCGTACATTTATGCTTTGCATCGGGAGGACATATGCAATGACTGCGGCAGCTTATTGACATATCCTCGATGGGACGTATCGGCTGTTCATCGGAGTACACCACTTTCAATGATTTTACTCCCCTTTTTCTCAGTTCGTGACGCATCACTCTGGCAAGCGGACAGACGGATGTCTCGTAAATATCGGCTATTTTCATTCGTCCCGCATCAAGCTTGTTCCCTGCGCCCATTGCCTTATCACAGGTACGTTTTTACTTTTACAGCGCATTATGAGCTCCAGCTTTGCTGTGACCGTATCAACTGCATCGATAACATAATCATATTCGTCAAAAGGAAAATCATCGGCATTTTCAGACAGGAAGAAACATTTATGTATTCGTATATCAGCTTCTGGATTGATTTCCAGCATACGCTCTGCCATTACCTCTGCCTTGTACTTTCCCACTGTTTTTCTTGTGGCGAGTATCTGGCGGTTAAGATTGGTAAGACAGACCTTGTCGTCATCGACAAGATCGAAATGACCTACGCCGCTTCTAACAAGTGCTTCGCAGACATATCCGCCCACGCCGCCTATACCGAATACCGCAACTCTTGATCCTGACAGCTTCTTTATCGCATATACACCGCTAAGAAGCTGTGTTCTTGAAAACTGATTAAGCATCATTGACCTCTCTTATCACATTAAGTCTATACATATAGTATGATTATATATCGTATTCTTGGATTTGTCAATAATCAATTCATATAATTCCTATTGACAAAATATGTGTGCTGTGATATATTATATACACAGTCATTCAGAATGTATTTACAGGGGTATATTTCCGAAGTAAAAAAATCCAAAAATAAGGTGATGAAATGAAAGATACGATCCGCAATGCAATATATGAAAAATACATCGCTCCAACAAAGGCTGAACGCCCTGATTATATAGGTGTCGAGATAGAAATGCCTGTTGTAAACCTGAATGGCAAGCCTGTTGACGAGGCTGTATGCATAAGCATAGCCGAGAAATTCACAGATCATTTCAGCTTTACTCCTGAAGGACATGATTCGGAGGGTAATCTCACATCCTCAAAGCACAAGCCGACAGGCGATATACTTTCGTTTGACTGCTGCTATTCAAACCTTGAACTGTCATTCGGCAAAGCAGTAAGTCTTTTTGAAGTCAAGGAACGATTCGAGAAATACTGCAGATTCCTCAATGCAGAATTTGCAAAGTACAACTATACTCTCACAGGTATGGGAGTAAATCCCAATGCTGATATAAACCACAATAAGCCCATACAGAACGAACGCTACCGTATGCTTTACCACTATCTCCACTCCTATCCTCACCATACGAAAGAAGTGGATATTCGCTTCCATGAGCGTCCCGATTTCGGTACATTCACAAGTGCATCGCAGGTACAGCTTGATGTGAGATATGATGAGCTTACCGATGTTATCAACGTTTTCGGTCTGCTTGAACCCTACAAGGCACTGCTTTTTGCAAATTCCTATCTTCCCGATTATCCTCAGTTCCTTTGCGTGAGGAATATGCTCTGGGAACACAGTATGCAGGGGTATAATCCTCATAATGTGGGAATGTTCGCACAGAAGATATCAAGCGTTGACGAGCTTGTTGACTACATAGGCACACAGTCTATCTACTGCACAATGCGTGACGGAAAATATGTGGATTTCACTCCCGTTACCATTGATGAATACTTTTCAAAGAGCAGTATCGAAGGCGAGTATTTCGACGGTGAAAGATACCGCAGGATATCGTTCTCACCTGAAAGCAGTGATATAGAATATCTTCGTACATTCAAGTTCGAGGATCTCACTTTCAGGGGAACTATCGAATACCGTAGTTCGTGCTGTCAGCCGCTTTCGGAAGCGCTGACAGTTGCGGCTTTCCATACAGGTCTGAAAGAAAAGCTTCCCGAGCTGAAAGAGCTGCTTGAAAATGACAAGGTGATATATTCTCACGGATTCAGCGCACTTGAACTTCAGAAATTGCTTTCAAAACGCAGGCTTCCTGATTTTCTTGATGCAGGAGCTGTTGAGCAGCAGCTTATAAATATACTTGATCTTGCAGCTCTAGGACTGAAAAAGCGCAGTCTCGGTGAGGAAGTTCTCCTGACTCCTCTTTATGAAAGAGCAGAAAAACATACAAATCCTGCAAAAACAATGCTTGACGGAATTTCAAAAGGTATACCCATAACAAATTATATTGAACAGTATGCTGTCATATAAACGTTATTGACCACTGTATTCTAATTATGCGCCACTGCGCAAATAATGCGTAAGTTTTATGATCAGACATAAAATAGCTTCTTCAATTATGAAGAAGCTTTTTCTTTTACAGCTTATACTGCATGAAATTATTATTCTTTACAAAGCCAAAATCAGTGTACAGCAAAACTCCCATATCCGAAGCAGTTATCTGAACCGTACCGCAACCGTTTTTTCTTGCTTCATCGACTACCAGTGACAGCAGCTTTTTGGCTATGCCCTGCCGCCTGTAGGACTTGTCCGTGAACATACTTGAAAGGAGTGCTATCTTACCGCTGGGGCAGCCGAAATATGGCGGCTTTTCCACGATTGATATACCACTTGTTCCGATTATTTTTTCGTTGTCCAGAGCTATCCATGAAATAAAAGTCTCGTCCGCCATATGACGCTGATAGTAGTCTTTCAGCGCAGGTCTCAGGTCTATATCCTCTTTTCCACCCTCTTCACGAAGCTGGTTTATTCTCATTGAAATAAAAGTATCAAGTTCTTTATCCGATAATCTTCTGTAAACGATATCCATAAATGCACCTCCTGATTGGACTGACCCCAAAAAGTTAGACAAAGAAATACAAACAAATCTATGCAAAGCGACTAAGCGGCAAGCTTGGTCGCTTTGCTGCCTTCTGCGTGGTGGGCTCTGTCAAATGTATTATATGCAAAATCCTAAGTTTGTCAAGTCTAAAATAAGGTTAGCAACTATTTGGCAACATGATGTTACTATTCACACTGTATCAGCGTGAATAGTAACCATGCGCCAGACGCACCTTTGGTGAACTTTCATATTAGTATTTGACTTTTTCAGCACTATAGTGTATAATTTATGAAAAGCCGCCGCTCGAAACGGAGGATGAGCACATGAAAGATAATCAGGAATCATTAAAACAGATAGCACTTACGCTTGCACACCATTTTGACAGTCTGTATTATGTTGAAGTTGAATCGGGGAATTACTATGAATATATTCCCAACGACCAGCTCGCAGACCTAGGTATTCCGAGTCAGGGAGAGAATTTCTTTTCAGAAACCAAGAAAAACGCTTACAAGTGCGTACACCCTGACGACCTTGATCTCGTTGTGAAGCTTCATGACAAGAAAGCCATGCTCAGCCGTCTTTCAGTGAACAGGTCATATTCTGTCGTGTACAGGCTTATCCTCAATGGAGAGATAGTCCATATGCGGCATCACGAGATAATGTGCGATGACAAGGAGCACATTATCTGCTGCCTTGAAAATATAGAGGCTGAATTTCGCAAAAAGGAAGAACGTGAAAACGACCTCCAGTCCGCTAGACGTATGGCGAGAATGGACGCTCTGACAGGCATACGCAACAAGAATGCGTTCACCGAGTACATCTCGGCAGTTGACGAGAGGATAAAGTCCGCCTCGAAAAGCTGTCGTTTTGCCATTATTATGTGCGACGTCAACGACCTCAAGAAGATAAACGACACCCGCGGACACAGTTTCGGCGACGAAGCGATACAGAGAACCAGCCGCCTGATATGCGATATTTTCGCCCACAGCCCAGTATTCAGAGTCGGTGGCGACGAGTTCGTAGTTGTGCTAGACGGACGCGATTATGATATGCGGGAACAGCTTCTGACAAAGCTTCGCGAGGAATCCCTCGCCAATAAGCGCTCGCGCTCGGGCCCTGTTATCGCCTGTGGAATGGCAGTCTTCGCCCCTGAATCCGACGACAGCTTCGAGTCGGTTTACCAAAGAGCTGACAAGCAGATGTACGAGCACAAGAACAAGCTGAAGGCGAAGAAGATAGTCGATTATTTCATAGGAATGGACAATATGAACGTGCCGATAACCGCCGAGAGGAAGCGCCTGCTTGACGGTATGTTCGGTGCGATTTATACCATTGTCGGCGAGGGCTATGTCTATCTCAATGACATGAAACACGACTTCTCGCGCTGGTCTCTGCCGCTTGTAGATGATTTCGGTATGCAGTCGGAGTATATGTACCACGCCGATAAATGCTGGCAGGAGCATATCCACCCCGATGATATGAAGGTATACCGCGAGGCGATAGACGCAGTGCTGTGCGGAAATGCCGAAATCAGACCGATATGCTACCGTGCGAGACGTCCCGACGGCACATACGCTGTGTGCCATACACGCGGCTTTGTACTGAGTGACAAGGACGGCAACCCCGAATACTTTGGAGGTATCATCATTACAGAATAATAATTTCCCCTCGTCAGGTGATCAACAAACTTCACCTTATGAGGGGAGGATATTTTAGATTGTTTCTGAAAGTCCGCCATGCGTTTATATAGCTATCTTTCTTATTCTTTAGAAATTCTATTACGCTAAACCGTCACAAAAATTATTATAAATTTCAGCGACATCAAGCTGTTCTAACTTGAATGGAGTTTTTTCATGGTATAATTAGATTACCACAAACTATTACGATTTCAAAACTATTATAAACAAATCAAACTGAAATTAAAATTCATTAAGCGAGGATACTACATGTCTTTTTTCGATTTTTCCAGCGGTGGATATATGGGCTTCGCAAGTGTGAAGAACATACAGAATTTTACAAATGAGGAGCTATTTGAAAAGCTGTCTTCAGTAACTGTCAGCTTCGGCACACCGATCATGGGTGATATTTTCGGTACCCAGTCGGTCATGTATAAAAATATCACTCCATACTACGATGTGTTCGTTCGCGTCCACAAAAACAAGATCATTATGGGCAAGATCGGCACGGATGGAACAGACAGTGCAGTTACTGCACTTAAGGCAGAATCCGAACTGGTTCTGGAGAGCAAGGACGAGGAAAGCTCCTATGCGGACAGAGCTGTGGACGAACTGCTTGAAGTCATAAAAAAACTGGAAAACAATGAAATAGTTAATATCACTGATGAAGCGATGCCTGCCAACACCGCAACAGGAAGGCCTATTTCTTTGTATATGGAGCAAAAGCTCTTTTCTCTGAAGCCGAAATTTGATGTGTTCAATCAGGAGAAAAACGTAGTTTTTCATGTAGATGGTGATATTACAAGTCATAGTTTTTCCATTCAACAGGAAGGCATAGAGGTACTGAAGCTGAAACGTAAAATAGCAAAAATGCTGGACAAATATGTACTCATAAAGAACGGCGAAACAATCGCTGAACTAAAAAAGAGGTTCAGTATCGTCAATCCTGAAGTTACAGGAACAGTGAACGGCTCAGAGCTACGTATCGTTGGTGATCTTCTGGGCATTGACTATGACATAAAGATAGACGGAAGGACTGTAGCACACGTCGATCAGGACAAGTCGTACTGGTCAGACTGCTACCGCATCAGCATCAAGGACGAACATGTTCAGGATATCGTAATTGCACTTGCAGTCATCTGCGACCATGTTTCTGATAAAGAATCAAAATGGAGGCACTAAAATAGAGGTCAGGACTATTTGTTCTGACCTTTGTTTTTTATTTCATAAACTGAGAATTCAAAATCGTACACGCTTGCAAAAGATGTATAAGCACAGCCAAAGTACCTTTTTGGAGTATTAATGATTTTGTTAACTATCCGTTATCTTTACTAAATCTCAAGATAATCCCTGAGCATTGGAGCTAAAGCGTTCGCATCACTGTAACCGAGCCAGTATAAGGCACCAAGTTTATTCATATCTCCGTCAAAACGAGTTACCTGCACAGTCTCAGATGGAGCAATAAGAAAAATCTCACCAGATTTAGAGCGCTTTTCAAGTTCCTCAACATCAGAATTGAATTTCTCGTTCACATCTGAAAGCGCCTTGACAAACTCTGGATAATTATGATACATCAGTGAAGTTAGAGGAGAGGTTCCTGGCTTACGCCGATAACTAAGTTCGCGTGTCCTTACAACAACTGTTTTCTTTTCGCCGCTTTGATCTGCCCAGCGGTATGGTATCTTCTCGACACAACCTCCGTCCAGAAAGGGAGTATTATTGATCATAACAGGCATAGAAACATAAGGTACACTAGCTGAGGCCTGCACTGCACGAAGCAAATCACACTTTCCTTTCTCAAAGTATTCAACTTTTCCTGTCAGCATATTTGAAGCTGAAACCGCAAGTCTTTGCGGAGAGGCGTCAAGTCTGCGCTGATCTAACGGATGAGCTTTGAATATTTCATCAAACAGATAATCGAATCCAGTAATACCATGCGAACGTCTGAGCGCACCGAAACCGCAATAATTAGTATCATGACGATAAGCAAGATCTATTCGAGCCCCCCAGCCTATCTGTCCCGATACATATCCGACAGCAGACAGAGCTCCTGCAGATACACCAACCACTGAGGTAAGTTCAATACCATTTTCCATCATTGAATCCAACACGCCAAGCGTGTAAAGGCCCTTCCAGCCACCGCCCTCCAGCACAAGGCAACCGCGTGTGAGCTTTGTTGTAGCGCGTCCGACAGGAAGTTTGTCAATATCTTTGTATATTATTCTTTTCATATAATCTCCCTGAATAATGTATTATAGATATTATATCAAAATTATGACCAAAAGTCAATCGTACTTTAAGAGAGAAGTAATGTTCTCTCTTTTTTCCTTATTAGCCAGATAATGCAAATCCCCAAAAACAGCCGGCATAAGCCGACTGTTTCTTGGGGAAAAATAGAGGATATAATCATGTGTAAATTGCGTTATCAATTATGCATTTCATTAGCAGCGTGTGTGAATCTGCCCACCTACGAGCTGCTTGCCGTTTACAGCATACATTTCGGAAATTGTAACTACCTGCCAGCCCTGAGCCTTGAGGTAAGGAAGAACTTCCTCCATTGCACCTGCTGTTGTGGAATAATTCTCGTGGCACAGAACGATTGCATTCTTAAGACTGCCATCATTCATTGCGCTCTTGATCTTATTTACTATCTGATCCTTGGAAGCTCCATTCCAGTCACCTGTGTCGATAGCACAGCTGATAAGCGGAACATCATAAAGTGTCTGCTGTACTGTTGCATTTGAAGCAAGGTAAGGCAGTCTCATGAGCTTTGAAGGCTCAGCACCGATAATGCTCTTGAGCTTAGCATCTGTCTGATCGAACTCACTGCGGATCTCGGAAGCAGACTTCTGAGTCAGATAAGGATGTGTTGTTGTATGGTTTGCGATCTCCATGCCATTCTGATATGCATATCTTACAGTATCAGGGCTTGAGATCCAGTTACCTACGTAGAAGAATGTTGCATGGAAGCCATTCTTTACGAGAGCGTCGATAATTCTCTTCTCCTGTGTAGCGTCTCTTGTACCGTCGTCGAAGCTGATTGCAACCATTGGCTTGCTAGGATCGATCCATGAGATATCGCCCTGACCGTGAACCTCAGGCTCCTTGATCTCGCCGACTTTACCGCCGCCTGTTGTAACAGTAGACTTTGTTCCTTCTGCTGCAAGCTGTACTTCATCAACATAGAAGTCAAAAGTACCTTCAGATGTCTCGATGTAGAAAACGAGATTTGTTGCGCCTGCAGGAATTGTATATGATGTGTTTTCAAGCTTTGTCCAAGTCTTGCTGTCTACAGTAGCCTTAGCTATATTATCGTAATTTGTCTCTCCAGAAGAATCCTTGTACTGGAGCTGAAGCTTCATCTCTTGAGCGGAGCTTGAAGCCTGCATTACTGCTGCAGAGAAGCTGTATGTATTACCAGCCTTGAAATCACTGCCAAGTGTGTAACCAAGACCATTCCACTCCTTTGTTCTGCCAGAAACCTTTACAGACTTGCTGCCAGAATAGTAGTGGTCGCTCTCAAGAGAGAGAGAAGCATCTCCTCTTGCTTCCCAGCTGCTAGTGTTAGACTCAAATGACTCAGTCACTGTCTTAACACTAGGAGCTGCTGTAGTAGTTGTTGTTGTAGTTGTTGTAGTTGTCGTAGTTGTGGTAGTACTTGTTGTTGTCGTTGTTACGTCGTTATTTTTTTTTTCACTCGTTGTCACTCCTGAAGCGTAGCTAACAGGGAGTTTAGAAACGAGTCCTGCATCTTTCTGCTGGATTGCAAGTGCATCCATTGCTGTTACGCCATCTCCGCGGTTATATACATCCGCATTGTCAAGTGCTGTTGAATCAAGATTATACTTATCCTTGTTTGCAACATACTGGAGAATAGCAACTGCGTCTGCGACTGTTACCTTACCATCCTTATTTACATCACCGTAATCAGGATCAGATGTCTTATTAACAGTAGTAGTTGTTGTTGTCTCAGCTGGTGCTGTAGTAGTTGTACTAGTTGTAATCATTATGTGGGATCAGCTATCAGACTTCTTG
>JAGCYM010000069.1 GCA_017960805.1 Ruminococcus sp. | reverse complement strand
CCCAGTCACCCCACTTGTGGCCATATGCTGGGATTACTTTATTTGTAGTGCTTGAGCAGCGTGAACACTGATATATGCCAACACCGTCAGTTGTACATGTAGCTGCTTTTGCAGTAAGCTTGAATACGCTGTAGTCATGACCAAGAGGCTGACCAACTGTACGTTTTTCAATACCTAGACAATTCGGGCATTTTCTCTTCTGGATCTCGCCTTCAGTACAGCTTGCAGCCGTATCAGTCTCCCAGTCACCCCATTTGTGACCGTAAGCCGGGATCACTCTGTCCTCAGTGCTGGAGCAGCGAGTACACTGATAGATACCCACACCGTCTGTTGTACAAGTAGCTGCCTTAGCAGTCATTTTGAAGCTGCTGTAGTCGTGGCCGAGTGCATAGCCAACTTCTCTTTTTTCAATACCATAGCAGTTTGAGCACTTTTTGCATTGTATCTCCGGAGAATCACATGTCGCTTTTGAGCTGGTATACCAGTCACCCCAATTATGCCCATAAGCCGGGAGTACTCTATTCTGAGTGCTGGAGCATCTGGTACACTGGTAGATACCAACACCGTCGGATGTACATGTAGCAGCTTTAGCAGTCATTTTGAAGCTGCTGTAATTGTGGCCAAGTGCATAGCCGATTTCTCTTCTATCAACGCCGTAGCATTTAGAGCACTTACGTTTCTCAATTTTAGGAGATTCGCATGTAGCTTCAGATTCTGTTCCCCAGCTTCCCCAGCTATGTCCGTAAGCTGGGATCGTCTTGGAGGTGGTTGCTGAGCACTTTGAGCACTGGTAGATACCAACACCATCTGTTGTACATGTAGCTGCCTTTGCAGTCATTTTGAAAACTGTGTAACTATGAGTATGTGTTGCACATGCATAAACCAATGAATCCGCATTTTCATCACTTGATTTTTCAAAATCAACAATCTGGTCTGCGTTGAAAGCAGCTCTTATTTCTGATACAGAGGTATCAGGATTGTTCTGCTTTATAACAGCTGATGCAGCAGCTATGAACTGAGCTGCACCGGAAGTACCGTTATCCCACTGAACATAAGTATCAACAAAATCGCCATAATTGGAGAAATCCTGGATGCATCCGTTTGAATCAGATGCGCCTACGGAGATAACGCTTGGATAAGCAGCAGGATAGAAAGCGTCGCTGCTTGAATCATTTCCTGCTGAAGCAACTACAAGAACATTGTTATCTTCAGCATATGCAAGAGCATCTTCGATAAGTGATGATTTATCCTTACCTGCAAAGCTCATAACAATGATATCTGCGTTATTATCAACAGCCCAGTGAATTCCTTTTTCAACTGCGGAATATGATCCGACACCATTGTCGTCTAGTACTCTAACATCAAGTACAGAAGCGTATGGTGCAATTGAAAGCAGTGTCTGCATCATATCATTTCCGTGAGCTGAATCGATGGTATCGTCGTCAACGAAGGAAACCTTCTCAGTTACATTGAAATCTGTTACTCCGGCATCAAGAAGCGCGATGGAAATTCCTTCACCGCTCTTATCGATGCATTCCTCACTGCAGCTGTTATTCGATACCTGGGTATCGTTTGGTAAACAGTGACATTGACAGCTATCGTCCTGACAATAATTGGACTGCGTTTCAGTGCTGCGTTTAGATGCTTGTGTTACATTTTCAGCATTTGACTGCATCGCGAATGTGGTGCTGACTGATACTGCCGTGAAAGCAGTAGCTGAAAATGATGCTAAAATTCTTTTCAGTCTTTTTCTCAAAAATTATTCCTCCTCCTGTTTTTATAATTTGTTTTTGAAGATTCTGAAAATAGCGTGATCCACCTCCTGAAAAGCTAATTTTGAATTGTAGTGTGTTCAGAGTATGGTCAGTTTTGATCATTCTGTTATTATGAATACTATTATTTGAGTAGTGTGAAGAATATTGAATTCGTCGTTTTGATAGATACACTGCCCCACAATAAACACATAATTTATTATATCATTTTTTTCTAATTAAGGTCAATTCATTTATTGCTATATCATGAATAAGTATTCAGATATATCTTCTGGGGATGATCGCTATTCTTGATTATAGAAGGAATAATATGACGTTATGCAGAAATTCGCTATTTATAGCAGTTTATTCAGCATCAGGGGATTGCTGCATATGAGTACGATTTACGGTATACCTGAGCTTTGATCCGGACTGTATAACATAATGAAGGGAAAGAATCATTGTATGTACAATAGTTTTTTTGAAAGTGATTGGGAACATATTATTAATACCTAATTTGTTAGAAATTATATACTATTACTATAACACTTAAAAATCGATATAGAAATATGGGCAAAATTATTATATATATCGAAGTAAAGAATGATGTGTCAAAAATTGCGATTTAAGTTTGCTTTCTTCAATCGCAGGTATATCAAAAATGGTTTGAATCAACTTATACAGAAGTGAGGCAAAAGTAGTCGAAAATACTCGATTTTTTTCTTGTGTACGACAGGAAATGTTGGGTGAACTTTGAAATTGATACTTGACTTATTGGTACATTTTGATCTACTTTTCTTGACTAGTACACGTTCCTATGACTTTTTTCTAGAAATATGCATTTTGTAAAAAAGCCAATATCCTAAAATATGCATTTTCCTATAAAATCAATACCCCAAAATATGCATTTTACTCATTCTGCAACCATCTATTTTATGCATTTCATTTGATTTCTGCAAATAATATGCTTTAACCCGAGTTTTTCAGTTTTAGAAGCTAAAAGTCAGAGAACTGGCTAAAAATAGCCAACTCTCAGATTTTTATTTTGTTATTGAAAAATGTAGTCCTTTTAAATACTTGTTTATTTTTTCTTGTTTAACATTGATCTTATTGAAAGTTTCGCCGAATAAAGATTGAATTTTCAGAAGATCGTCAACAGTTTCTGATGCATCAGATAATTCCGTGCTTGAATTTCTTATTGAAAAAGATGGTGATATAGCTCCTATTGAAGTAAAAGCAGGAAATACGGCAACTAAATCGCTAAATAGGTATATAGATGGATATTCTCTAAATGTGGCGTATAAGCTAATTAATGGTAATATAGGTCTGACTGATGCCAAACTCACACTCCCACATTATCTGGCTATGTTCATTTGAAAAATCCTTGTATAAATATCAACAAAGGGCCTCGTAATGAGACCCTTGTTTTTTTCATACTATGCCTTTGCCTAACGGTTCGATTGAATATATATCATCAAACGGAACGGTGCTCTTAATCACCTTCAATCGACGATACGGATAATTGATCTCAGTAACGGCACCTTCTATGTTTGTATATGCATCAACATCATAATACCGTATTTTTACGATCGTTCCGACATTCAGATTATTAAGGATATTTGATATGATCTCAGCATCTTCCTCACCAAGTTCTTTTCGTGGCTGTATAATACGTTCCTGTTCTCTTACGCATTCATAATAGCCTTTCAGTGCTGCGAAAGGCGCGAACTGAAGAGCACGGTCTGCATGACGCTGAAGTTCTGTACTAGCCATTGTGACCACCTACCATAGTGTTGCGTTTTATTCCGGTCGCCTTGTCGTATAGGTTGAATCCCTTCAGAAGAGAGTTTTTTCCGAATTTGTTGCGGATGCCTACCATGGCGGCTTCAATCTGTTTTTCTTTCTCATCATCATCAGGATCCTCAAAGAAGCTGAGCTGAAGATCCGGTTCATAAGTAAGATCTGCTAAAGCGATTCCTATCTGACGTATACCGTATCCTATCTTAACCTTATCAATGAACAGGCTTTCAAAAGCTGCCTGGATCTTCTTTATTGAACAGGTTGTCTGGCCTAGTTTCTTTGAACCGCCTGTTGAGGGGATACAATCCTTTGAATAACGTATGAAAAGGGATATACCTTTGGCATACAGATCGTTTTCAACAAGTTCAAGCACAAGATTTTCGACCATTTCCTTCATAACTATGCGGGCGCCGTCCACATCATAGTCCTCAAACAGTATCTGACTGTTAGACAGAGATCTGCTTTTCCCTTTGTAATTATGAATATCAGCCATGGTACATGGTTCACGTCCCCATGCGTGATCAATAAGGAACTCTGCTTTGATCCCGAATTCCTTATACAGCAGTTCTTCAGGAAGTTCAGTTATTCCCTGCATGTCATATACTCCGTACCTGGCAAGTCTTGCAGCGGTACCGCGGCCAAGATTCCAAAAATCCGTAAGAGGCTGGTGTTTCCAGAGAAGTTTCTGATACATTTTTTCTGTAAGCATTCCGATATGTTCGGGGACGTGCTTTGCAACTATGTCCATAGCTATCTTTGCAAGATACATGTTCGTTCCGATACCTGCGGTCGCGCAGATGCCGGTCTTGTCCATTACAGCGTTCATAAGCATTTTGGCAAAGTCCCTGGCTTTACAGTTATATGTCTTAAGATACGGTGTTGCGTCGATAAAAACCTCGTCAATGGAGTATACATGAATGTCCTCAGGTGATATGTACTGCAGGTAGATACCATAGATCTGCGCTGATACTTCCATGTATTTTCTCATCCTCGGCATTGCTATCTCATACTCTATATGCTTTGGTATCTCGAATATCCTGCACCTGTTCTTAACGCCCAGTTCCTTGAGGGCAGGGGAAATAGCAAGCGTGATAGCTCCGTCACCTCTGGTGGGGTCAGCAACTACCAGCGGGACCTTGAAAGGATCATATCCTCTGGCAACGCATTCAACTGAGGCATAGAACGATTTCAGATCTATGCACAAATATACGTTATCCACAGATATCAACTCCTTCTATTATTTCAGAACAGTCTTATATTACCGCTGTAATTTTCGTACTTGTATCCTCTTCGTACCATGTCTGCAACTTTTATATTCAGCAGTTCCTCAGGAAAACACAGTATCTGAGCTGCTTCGGATACACTTTTCCCGTCACGGAACAGATCATCGAGCTCATCATCATCGACATTGAGATTTGCCATGAAACGGTTTGCTTCAGCCTCTGTCTTATCGCGCATGTTGAAGAACGTAAACTCGCGCAGAGCTCCTTCTTTTGCTATATCCGAATGCAGAACGTGATGACCGAGCTCATGGGCGCAGACTATAAGCTGAGGAATGCGCTTGATGGAAGAGGATATAAGGATAACAGGTACATTATCAATGAATGTATATAATCCTTTGAGGGAGCCGAGAGGAGCGACAGCTACTTTTATACCCAGACATTCACAGAGTTCGAACGGATCAGCTGTGCCGTATTTCTCTTTAAGCTCCTCCACAATATCATAAATAGTCATAAGGATCCACTCCTCCGTTCTATTTTGTTTCGTTCTTTGCCTTTTCTACCTTGATCTCCCAGTATACTTTCTGAAGAGCGTTGAAGACAGCTTCCTTGTCCTCGTCAGACAATGCTCCGCCGGCAAAAAGACCAGCTGCGTCCTCTATGAGCTTCTGTGCCTGTATCTTTCCGTCAGCACCGTATGCGATAGCGGCAGTCTGCTGGAAATCCTCAGGAGAATCATTTTTCCAGAAGTCGGTCGTTGAGCCGAAATACTCGGAAAGCTTTTCATATACCTTATTGAGTCTTGGAATGGTGTCTCCTGTCTCGTAACGCGCGATCGTCTTGCGTTCAACTCCAACAATGTCGGCCATCTGTTCCTGGGTAAGGCGGCTGCCTATGCGTATCTGCTTCAGTTTCTCACCGAATGTCATATATGTGTCCTCCTTGTTCCGTAGAATTATCATGTATCTAATGTCGCATCTCTTTGTGACATTAATATATCATAGAACACTTGTTTTGTCAACTGTATTTTCGTATATTTTACGAAAATTATCATTGATCACAAATGAATGTCGCATTTTTCAACAACATGACCAAACTTGCTGAATGTCCTTGACAATGGTATATTCAGGCGCTAAAATATAGCCACAAGGAAATTTCGCGGCAGAGAAAAGAGTGTGGATGCATATATAGGAAAAGAATCATGTGATTGGGGATATTCTAATGATCAGATATATGGAAAAAGGCCCGGTCATTACAGTACCGGACCCTTTACGACCAGGTAATTTTGTGAGCTATCCGAATCCTGACTGGCAGGGGATGCCGGAGATAATTTCATTTACTGATTTTCTCAGGTGGAATTATTCAGCTGATTACGGAAGATATATACGTGAAAAATACAGCGAGCGCGAGCTCCCTCTGCCTTACGGACTTTCATATGAGGCACTGGTCATTAATGTTACGATAGAAGGCGGATTCTATGACCGGACCGGTATTTCCGACTTCATCATGCATATAATATGTGACGTGTGCTTTGACTGCGGCGGATGCATCGTACATCAGCGCTACCGTATCAGTGGTTATTTCAGGGGTAGTGGCAGTTCACTCTTTATGGAAGACGTGGATATATATAACGGTGAGCGCATACGCTGTCACGCGCCTCTTGACGAGTTCCTGGTGCCGGTAATGTCAAGGAAGAATTATGATCAGACGGCAAGAGAGATGATCGACAGATACTGTCCCCGAAAGGCTGCTTATTCATGCAGGATCGACGGCAGATCTCTTGCATGTGCCATGGGATATGATGTTATATTCAAGAGACTGAGCCTCAACGGCAGGATAAAGTCCAAGCTAATATTTGACAGCAAGGACGTGACTGTTTATGATGACAGCGGCATACCCGTCTCTCTTACAGTCCCTTCAAATACGATACTGGCTGATGTTTCGCTGCTTGATGATGAAAGAGTAAACAATGTTCTCATACATGAATGTGTTCATATCTATCTTCATCATATATTCTACTATGTCCAGAGCCTGTATCGCAGGGAAGCCAGCAGGGAAATACCGGAGTTCCTTGATTATTTCTATTCTGAAAAACAGCAGGACTGTGTGATGTGGATGGAGACACAGGCAAATTCCATAGCAAGACGCATACAGATGCCGGCTGATATTGCCACTGATCTTATAATCGACTTCATTGACAGCAATGAAGGGGATATGTCTTTTGAAAAGTACAGGGAACTTATAGACTACATAAAGACGTGCTTCGGTGTCTCCAGATACTCAGCGAAGAAGAGGATAATCGAGCTTGGCTGGAAGGAAGTCAGGGGAGTATATACCTACTGCACTAACGGATATGTGGAAGATCATGAGATAGAGGAAAGTCTTCCTCCGGAAAATACATATACGCTTCCGCTTGGATGCATAGCTCAGATATTTGCATCATCCCAGGAGTTCTCAGCGCTCGTTAAGTCAGGAAGATACATATATGCTGATGGTCATATGTGCCGCAATGATGAAAAGTATGTAATAAGAGAAAATGGTTCTGTTTTCGGGATTACGGAATACGCAAGGCATCATATGTCCGAGTGCTGCATCAGCTTCAGAAGAGTCTATGAGAAGCAGAAATACTCATATACTTACGGGGAACTGAATAAGGAAGCACTCAATGCCATAGTAGAGTATACACTTGATAATGAGCAGAAGAGAAGACTCCGTAAAACAGTGTTTGAGCGCAATAAGGAGATCGACCTTATTTATACTCAGCTGGCAGCGAATCCGCTGGGAGAAACGATCAAGTTCCATATGAAGAGGCGTGGCATTACAGCTGAAATGCTTTCTGAACGTTCCGGGCTCGGATTGTCAACGATATCCAAACTGAGAAAAGGCTCAAAAGTGAAGCTGGAAACTATACTCGCTTTCTCTGTGGCTCTGGAACTTGAAAAGCCGTATATGAGCGATCTTATGCGAAAAGCGAATGTTCAGTTTGATACCGGAAATCATGTGCATAATGTGTATATGGCAATACTGGAACTATATCCTGACGCGAATGTTTATCAGATCAATGAATTCCTTAGAGAAGAAGGCTACACTCCGTGGTCGCAGGAACATAATGATGATATCGCTGTGTGATTTGAGGCAATGCAATATATTTTGTGGCTGCTACAAGCTTCATATTTCAGTTCGGGAAATGTGAATAGCTACTAAATATTCGCTATGATTTTGTGAAAATTCAATTTTTATTCACTATAAAAATGTGATTTCCTCTTGACTTTTGACTTAGATTATTGTATCATAGAGTAAACAGGAGGTGCATTTTGTATGTATATACCGCGTAAAATAGATGAATATCTCATCGATTGGAAGTCAGAACCGGACAGAAAGCCCCTCATAGTTAAAGGTCCGCGTCAGGTTGGCAAGACAGAGTCAATAAGACACTTTGCAGCCAATAATTATGAAAGCTTTATTGAAATAAATTTTGTTGAAGAGCCCAAATATACAATGATAACTTCCGATGGGTATAAAACTGATGATATAATAAAGAATATTTCGCTCATTGATCCGTTCAAGAAATTCATTGATGGGAATACACTTATATTCTTCGATGAAATTCAGAGCTTTCCGGATATCGTAACAAGTCTTAAATTTTTCAAGCAGGATGGACGCTTTGACGTGATATGCAGCGGCTCCATGCTTGGAATCAATTATCGAAAGATCGAAAGCAACAGTGTTGGCTATAAAGAAGATTATACGATGCGTTCGCTTGATTTTGAAGAATTTCTTTGTGCAAAAGGCTATGATAATTCTTTCCGTGAAAAATTGTTCAGTCACATGACAGAGCAGAAGCCGTTTAATGATCTTGAACTCTCAGTTTGCCGTTCGCTGTTCCTTGATTTCTGTGTGCTTGGCGGTATGCCAGCGGTAATTTCACAGTATATTGAAAAAGGAACATTTGAAGGTTCTCTTCATATACAGAGACAACTTCTCGAAGACTACAAGGAAGATATCCGTAAATACGCAGACGGTGTTGATCAGACTCGAATCCTGAATGTATTTAACAGGATTGCTTCACAGCTTGCAAAGGAAAATAAGAAGTTCCAGATATCAAAGGTTGCTTCTGGAGCTCGTTTCCGTGACTATCGCGGCTGCATAGAATGGCTTGTTGATGCAGGTATCGTAAATCCTTGTTATTGTCTGAACTTTCCTGAGTTACCACTGAAAGGCAATTGTGACGAGGATAAGTTCAAGCTCTATTTTGCAGACAGTGGTTTACTTGTAGCGATGCTCGACGACGAGGCACAGGATGATCTTCGTACTAACAAGAACCTTGGCGTATATAAGGGGGCTTTATACGAAAATATCGTAGGTGAAGCTCTGGTCAAGAGCGGATGTTCTCTCTATTATTATCGCCGCGAGGATTCCACCCTTGAACAGGATTTCTTCATGAGGACTAAAGATTCGCTCGTTCCTGTTGAAGTAAAGGCAGAAAACGGCAAGGCTAAATCTCTGAAAACGCTTATTTCTTCTGATAAATATGGTGATATAAAATTCGGCATCAAGCTGACCAATGGTAATATAGGTTATTCAGACAATGTTTATTCATTTCCTTATTTCTGTTCATTTCTGCTTAAGGAATTCCTGCAGACAATGGTAATATGATCAGTTTCAAATAAGAATCCCCCTGAATCTTCATTTTAATATGTTGTTCAGGGGCTTGTTGTTAATATCAGTATATAAACATTATCCGAACGGAGAATAGTGGCATCAAATGGCATGGGCTATTGGTTTGAATCATAAGTCATATTATTAATTAGTCAATTGAAAATTACAGAATTCAAATCTTATATTGATTATGTTATGATTACATTCATACCGCTGCACGACAGAATCTGATTTGTTTTAGAAAAAACAATATTTACCTTCATTTCAGGTAATATCTAAGGTACTATCGGAGTTTGAGAATGTTACCTTTCAGAAAGGAAAACCAAGTTCAGATATATCATCTAAAAAATTTAAACAAAAAATATAAAATAATTGATAGACATAATCAAGAAAAAGTATTAATATAACTCTGAATGTGTTTTCACATTTAATATTTTGGGAGGTAAAAGGAATGAAAATCAAAAAAATGATAGCGGCTTTAGCTACAGTAGCAATGCTTGCGAGCAATCAATCAATTGTTTCAGGTGTTTCGTACGCTGCTGAAGTCACTGGACAGTTTCAAACTCTTCCTACTTATGGTGATGCTAACGTTGATGGGAAAGTAACGATAGCAGATGCAACTGCAATTCTTCAGAATGTTGCCAACAAGGACAAGTTTGAACTCAAACCACAGGGAAAAATCAATGCAGATATTGTTGATCGGGGTGATGGTGTCACAGCCAGAGATGCGCTTGCCATTCAAATGGCTGACGCTCAGGTCATTAGTGTTTCTGATTTCCCTATAACTTCAGAAGAACTTGAAAAAGCTCTCCATAAGAAGGATGATACTTCAGAAGAGAGCGTTCCCGTAACTAAGGAACAAATGGAGGTAATGAAGGACAATCCGCTTCTTGTTGTTGACAAAGATAGCAACTCATTATTTGTGTACGGAGATATGAATGGTGATATGAAGCTTGATGCAGCTGATGTAACTGCTGTTGAAAAGCATGTTGCTGACAAATCTGCTTATAAGAAGGTTGCCGATCTTGACGGAGATAATGATGTTGATGCTGACGATATCGAATTACTCAATAATTATCTCAATAATTCGTCCAATCTGTTCCCTGTATATTCTCAGTATGACTCGGATGCAGACGGTCTGAATGATTACATCGAGATTGCTGTTCTTGGAACAAACAGACTTGATGCAGATACTGATAAAGACAATCTTACCGACTTAGAAGAGGTTTTATTGACATCAACAGATCCTACTGTTCCCGACTCAGCAGTAAAGGGCACTCCGGATAGTGATGTTGATCTTGATGATGACAAAATTATAAATAAGGATGAGATCAAATACGGAACATCACCACTTTTGGCAGATTCGGACAATGATGATTTAGATGATTACGCAGAGCTGTTTACCTATAAAACAGATCCGTTGGTTCCCGACAGCGATAAAGATACAATTGATGACGGATCAGAAATAAAACTTGGGCTTGATCCGAACAAACCTCAAACATTTGATGTTCCTGATGGTGAATATCAGGTAGCACAGGTTCTTTCATCAGATAATTCTGTTTTTGATATGATCAACCTTAATAATGATCAATACGCAGTATCCCTGAACATCAAAACTAATAGAGATATTGAGAAGAATCTATTTGCTTACAAAAGTGGCAATTATTGCATGAAAGATAATGATTCTGTTATTGGAAATTGTATCGATATTGAAATATCTGATGATTGTTCACCAAGCAGTATCGTTATAAACTTTAATATCAAAGATGATTATGTAAATAATACGCTTAATAAGTACACTGAATTCGATAGATTTGACGGAATAAAAAGATTAGCTGTATTTAAGTATTTTGAGGAAGTAAATGCTTACCTTCCTTTGGATACCAAGTATGATACTGAGAATAAAACAATTTCAGCAGAGCTTGAAGATGATGGTTCTTATTGTATCGTAGATACTGAAAAATGGCTTGATAGCATGGATATATCACCAGATGAGATCAAGCAGGATAATAATTCTTCAGAATTAAAAATGTCCGGATCACAGATTTTGGCATCAAACGATTTGACAGTTGATTCTCAACCTATTGATCTTGTTTTTATGATTCAGAGCGGTGGATTAACCGGAGAAGAAGCCTTTGATTATGAAAAAGAGCTAATTAAAAAGGTGTCTAAGTTTGCGTTTGAAAAATATGATGATGTTAGAGTCCATATAGTACCATACGATAGTAGTTATGGAGATCTTTTGCCTGCTATTAATGGGAGATATTGGCTTCAGGATTTGGGAGACGTTGAAACTGTACTTTCTGGAATAGAGTATCATACTAACATTATGGTAGCATCTAGAAATGTGGGATTGAGAAAATGTTATAACGATATAGAACGAAGCTATAGGCCGGATTCCAAGTACTTTGTTTACAATCTGATGAACTATGAAACATATTTTATGGAAGAGATAATGAACGGTTATACATTTACGCAAGATTTTCAATTGGTGCAGTATTTTTTTTGGGCAAATAATATGATTTTTTCAGAAGTCCGCTATAACGATAAAGTTTTCGATACAACATTGCATGATTGCATAATCAACGACTTCAGTTCATTGGATAAAGTTAAGGGATTTAGTGAAGTCCGTAATCAAATAATGGGAAATGATGGCGTGGATTTGACACTCGATACCACGACGGAGAGTAATTATAATGCTATAATCGCAAATCTCACTAAGCACTTCCCAATTGCGACGAATGATGGTATGTATTCTCCACTTGATGGAAAGAAAATTGTGTTAAAAGGCGAACTTAATAGTAAAAACAATATTGATTCTGACGGTGATGGTATTCCTGACTGGAAGGAAGTTAATACCAAATTCCTTATAATACATGAAGATGGCACAATTGAACTTCCTGCATACGGACGCTTCATAGATAATGTAGATAGTACAGTTTATAAAGAGAGCATAGAGAAGTTTATTAAAGGTGTGTCAACAGCTGCAGAGAGCATTGATGCCATTATGAGCCTTAAAGTTTTGCCCTTCAATTCAAATCCTACTAAAACGGACTCTGATTCTGATGGATATTGGGATTGTGTTGATCCAGATCCAATTTCTGCACCAGCTCTGCTAGAAAAATATGATATGTTTGATGGAGAAATCTATTCATTTGGCTATATTTCTAACTTAGATGATCCTATGTGTTTTAGGATAGTTAATGAAGAAAAAGATAAGATTAAAGGAACACAATTAAAAGCGGTTGTCGGCAATGGAGAAAAGAATCAAAGATTCATATTCAAATGGCGTGATTCTAAAGGTGGTTATTCTATTCATCCATTAATAAATACTGATTTTGCACTGACAATGGACGCGACCAGTCAAAGTGTAAGTATGGCTGGTTATAATATATCAGACAATCAAATATGGGAAGTAGTTCCTTCTGATACTTGTCAAAAAGTTATTTTCCGCTGTAAAGAATTAGATAAATCTTCTTCATCGCCTAAATCACTTTATCTTTCGTATAATAATGAAGGCTTGTTAACCGTTTCAAAAGAGAAAAACACCTCTTTCTATCTTGGAAATCCAAATTATTCTTGGCTAAGATTTGGAGAAATTTACTTCCAGGGAATTAAAGATAAAAAAAGTGATTATTACAGGGCAATTAGTAACTATTCAAATAATGAATCCATTGGACTTAGAGAAACTACAAATACTACAACAGGAGTAAAAAGTAATATTTATTACGATTCAGGAATAAAGCTTGATTTGATTCTTAATCAGAACAATGGTTATTTCCCGTCTTTAAAATTCGGAGAGATGACCATGAATCGTGTAGTATGTGAAGTAATTGGTACTTACAATGCTATGTGTATTGCTAAAGGAAATCCAGAAAACTTAAATTTCTTCAAATTGGCTTCAGAGTTTGAAATAAATGCACCTCAAATCAATCCATTATTACTTGTTCCTAAAAACACTATTGGATATTACATTATCGATGGCATGGCCGGTGGCGACATCGAGAAGTATGGACATATCGGAGGACTTGGAAGTGATCCGCTCAAGATTGGAGACTGCCTTGATGCATATGATATGGACTATGATAAGGTTTATTCAGGTCGTGCACTTGTAAGTAACAAAGATACAATCGCAGCTCAAGAGCATAGTCCACAATGTGCTAAAATGGAAGACATGTTTAAGAATAATGGCGCAAAGAGTGGAATTATTTCATATACGTTTGATAATCTTACACTCGATGATATAACAGTTCTCAGAAGCATAAGGATTCATACATTTGCTCTTAGATATAATCCACAAACTGGGTTCCCTGTGGTATATTATAATAAGGATTGTTCAGAGGAGGTTTCAGAGTCAAAGAAGGACATTGAAAGTATCTTTGGTAGTGAAGAGTATTTTTATGTCGGATATGTGCTTTATTAATTAGGGGAGACAATGAAGAAAAGTGCAATAGGTATTATTCTGGCATCTATTTTCTGTGTTCTGATTATTCTATTATTTCTTTCGAATAAGACAAAATATGAAAATGCACATAAATGGGACAATACTTATTTAAGTGTTACAAAAAACTATAATCAGAATCATATATGCCGAGTTGGAAATGACTTTTATTACACAATGCCTGACGGTGTTTATAGGTATGGAAACAAAGATGTTGTGCAGAATATAAAAGAACCTATTATTTATGCAAATAACGATATTCTTTATGTGTATTCAAATGATTCAATAACTGCTTATGACATAGAATTAAAAAAGATTCAAGAGTATAAATCTGTTGGTAATCTAATATATTTTTCGGTTGAAAATAATAAGATAATTACTTTTGATACGGGCAAAAAGCTCCATATTTATAATATGAGCAGTATGATTGAATATGATATTCCTACTAATTGTAGAATTCTGGACGACGGAAGTCTTGCTTTTAAAAAAATCGATGATATGTATATTATTGAAAGCATAATAGAGCATGATAATTCATACGGTGAATTTGTATTTGAAAACGGGAAGTGCATATTCAACTGCCGAAATATGTATGCACATTCAATTGCATTTTTTAATGAGGATTTTGTGATAATTACCCAGAAGACTTTCGAAGGCGCATATCTGGATAAGTATTCCTTCAGAGAATATGATAAGATTGAAGAACTAGACTTAACAGGGTTCAAAGCATCACTTGTTGACTTTTCATGGGATAATAATAAACTAATTGGAATCTTATCGAATTTCAGGCATAATCCGCATGATGATAAGTCGGAACTTAATAACTTAAAAAATCACATCTCTGATACATTGGCGTTTATTGATTCGAATTCTATGACAATAGAACAGGATTATGCAATGCGTAAACAGGAACGGATTCTATATGTCGATAGTGACAAAGCTATTACGTTTTATGATGGCGAATACATTTCATATTCTGTTGATGACTGGAAAATAATAAAAAAAGAAAGTGCTGATGAAATACAGCCTGGTGGTCAGTATCTATTTGAAGACTATGGAGGCTATATCTTTGTATTTCAAGGCAACTCTAGCAAGCCGATTAATATAATATCAACCACTTAGTATAGATAAGTATCAAAATAAAACAAAAAGGTTGAGTAGTTCGTTTGAGTCTATTCCAATAATGTGTAAAGCATTGAAGTTATTGCTCACTTTGATACAATCATAACTGAACATTGAGCAAATAAACAGCTCCTGTCTTAACTGACAAGAGCTGTTTGGTTTTTATATAGAAAAGCACATTAATGTGTTTTTCGTTGTAGTTTAGTATCCTAAACTTATATCAAAAAAGTAAGTTAAGAGTGATTAATAGGGAAAGATAGCTAATCATTAGGAGATAAACCGACTACACTTATCAAAGCGTGTACCGTTAGGGATACAGCGAGTTCTTAGTTGATACGAGCATTCAAATAATAGTCGACCGTGGAATTCATATAACCAAGATCGGCTATTATTTTTTTCTTTGTTCGAAAACTACAATTTTCACTTTTTTCAAAAAAATATATATAATTTTTTCTTTTACCTTTACGAAAAGTAAAGGTAATTTTTTTAATTTTGACAGAATCATCACTGTTTCATCACAAAAATCGGGGGCTGAGTATCCTGAATGCATAAAGCAATTGGTTTGAATGACGCATTTCGCAAAGGGTTGTACAAAAATGAACCTTCATTTTTTGTAACTGTTATCACATTGAAATTCATGATATTATATGGTCACAGTCAGGAAAAAAGAAAGGTCATATTTTACAGGATATCACCATATATCTTATTTCTGGCTCATCATGCTCCTGCCATTAGAAAGTATTTGAAATGATACGGAGCAAGTTATATGTTACGTAACAGCAAATCAAAAAACAGTCAGTTCACTGGTACGGAAGCAGCAGTCAATACTTTGATATCAGCTGGATCAGAGTATGACAGCGTTATATTTCCCATATCCGGTGACTGACAGAAACAGGAGGTAATTATGCTTAGAAGAGTAAGTGATGAAAACAGAATGAAGAGAGAAGATTTTAAGGAGGAAAACAAAAGAATATTTACCGTAAGATTAGGAGACTATTTTGAAAACTGCACAGATCCTGATACAAAGGTAGAAGTGAATGAAGAAGTATATGAATCCCTTAGAAAGGAGAAACAGGATGACATGGAATTCAGGAAGGAGCAGGTAAGTCATTATGTACCTCAGGATCTGGAAACAGTGATATCTGAAGGAAAAGCAAGAATGTATACCTCATCACCTGAGGAAGAAATGGCAGCCAGTCAGAAGCTTCGTGAAGCGTTTGGAATGGTAGATGAAGCTCGTGATCAGTACAGACTGTATACGGAATATATCAGGGAACTTGAGAGAGGCAATGCTGGAGATAAGGAGCATATTTCTCGTACTGCAATGCGTGTCGGTTTCAGAAGAAGCGGAAGATAGAAGTAAAGAAAGAGGAAAAGCATGAAAAGAAAACTGTGTGCTCATCACATATATAGAAGTGAAAGGAGGAAGGAACCATGATCGATGAGAATGTAGCTGGTGCAAGTGTATCCATGGCAACAGAGGTTTTCACTAAATCCACAGATGTTCTTTTTGAACTGATAAGGCTTTCGATTGAGAGAAATGCAAGACTCAGCAAAGAAAGAGCAAAGGTACTGTCAGGCGGTGAAGTAACATATCAGAAACTAAAAGCTGGCGGTGAAGTTACTATGATCTCATCATTTGCCAGAGAAGACTACGATAAACTTGTAAGAGGCGCAAAGAAGCTGGATATCCCTGTAGCAGCTCTTCAGGAAAAAGGAAAGGAAAAAACAGTTTCATTGTTTTTCAATCTGAAAGACAGGGAAGCAATTAATGCGATCATTCAGGATATCATGAAAAGAAAAACGGAAGATAAGTCTCATAGTGAGAAAATGAGAATTCTTAAGAAAGATCAGGCAGAAGCCTTACAGGAAACATGTTCACGCATGGATATTCCTCTGACATTAATGAATTCACATGAAGGTATCAAGTGTATCTACAGTGAAGAATATGAAAAGGAAATAGATAATGCTGTAAGGGAAATCAGGGAAAAGAAAAAATATACTGATTTAAGTGCTGAAGATCAGGAAAGAAAAACGGATGAGGCTTACAAGAAGGAAAGAAAAGATACAAAGTTCAGGAAATACCATATAGAACGTGACGGAAGGGACACATTCACAGTAAAGGGTGGCAGTAAAGAGATAAGACTGAGTCTTGATGATGCATCATCCTCATGTGAGAAACTCATGGAGAGTTTCGGTATGTCGGAAACCAAGGCAAGGAAGATAATAGAAAAAGCAGGACGTCAGTCAGTTACTGATAATCTTCTCAGAAAAGGGAGAAATCATGGTCACGCATCAGGATTCACTATCAGGCACAAGAAGCAGGAGAGAGGAGCGCGCAAATGAGCAGGGAGCCAAAGAAAGCAGATCTCCTGACTGTCAGTATCTATTCTGTTCTTGCATTTGCTGGTTTCTATGTATCAGCTGCTCTTGGAGCATGTACTGATATGGCAGTGAATGAAGAGGGAAGGCTTGATATAGACAGCCTTACAGGAAGTCTTGACAGTACGCTTACAGATACAGGTCTTGTAATATCAAGTGTTCTTGACGGTGGTTATGCTTTGAAATTCCCTATATTCGCTGTGTTCGGTATCGGTATTTATGCGCTGATGAAGATCACGGGAAAGAAACGTTTCCACCGCAGGGGAGAAGAATACGGAAGTGCAAGATGGGCTAGAAAGAAGGAGATCATTTCTCTCTCAGACAGCAGAGGAAACAGTAAGAGGAGGAAAAGAAGAAATGTGAAAAAAGGAGAGAAGCACAGGCAAGAGGATTATACACCAGACAATAATATCATTCTTACAAGAGATGTGAAGATGGCGCTTGATACGAGGAAGACCAGAAAGAATCTGAATGTACTGGTAGTCGGAAGCAGCGGCTCCGGTAAGTCAAGATTCTTTGTAAAGCCTAATCTGATGCAGGTGAATACAAGCTTTGTATGTACTGATCCGAAAGGAGAGCTTCTGAGGTCTACAGGTACTATGCTGGAGAAGTTCGGGTACAGGGTAAGAGTTCTGAATCTTATCGATATGAAGCATTCCAATAATTATAACCCGTTCAGTTACATATATGATTCAGACGGGAGCTATTCTGCTTCAGCTGTTATAAAGATGGTCATGGTCCTTATGAAGAACACGAAGAAGGAGGGCACTGGAGGCGGTGATCAGTTCTGGGAGGATTCAACGAAAGCACTGTTTTCAGCTCTGTGTTTCTATCTTGTTGAGTGTGAGGACAGACAGAAGCAGAATTTCGGAGAGGTAATGAAGCTTTTAAAGAAAGCTGAGGTAAAGGAAGGAGCTGGTGATATCCAGTCAGACCTTGACATTATTTTCAGCGCACTTGAGAAAAAAGAAGGAGGTAATGCTGATGAGCGCAAGAGAGACAATGATGAGAAAACGAGTGACACAAAGACAGAGGAAGGAACTGAGAGACAGTACATGTGCCTTAAGTACTATAAGGATTTCAAGAAGGCAGCGGGTGATACCGCCAAATCCATCCTTATATCAGCAGCCGTACGTCTCCAGGCATTCAATATACCGGAGATCGTAGACCTTACATCCTGTGACAATATATGCCTTGATACAATCGGTGATGAGAAGACAGCGCTGTTTATAATAATACCGCCGTCAGATGATACGTTCAATTTCCTTGGTGCCATGATGTATACTCAGCTCTTTGATGTTCTCTACGAAAGAGCGAACTTCAGATACGAAGGCTTTCTTCCCGTACATGTGAGGTGCCTTCTTGATGAGTTTGCGAATATCGGAGAGATCCCGAGGTTTGAGGAGCTGCTGGCAACAATGAGATCCATGAACATATCCGCTGACGTGATCATCCAGAACCTTACACAGCTGAGGAAGATGTACAAGGACAGCTGGGAGAACATACTCGGCAACTGTGATAGTTTCCTCTTCCTCGGAGGTCAGGAGCCAACGACTCTTGAATACATATCAAAAGCCCTTGGAAAGGAAACGATAGACACGGTTACAGAAAACAGGACGAGGGGAAAGAACGGTTCCACAACGATCAATTCAGGTATAACAGGAAGAGAGCTTCTTACAACAGATGAGCTCAAGGTCCTGAACGACAATGAGTGCATACTTTTCGTACGTGGTCTTCATCCGATCTTTTCAGAAAAGTATGTGATAAGTGAGCATCCTAACTATTCACTTCTCGATGATCAGGATCCGGGTAACGCTTATTTACTCAGCAGCATCGAGACAGTGAGGGTACAAGTCACGGATGAGAGAAACGTATCTCTGTGCAGTGAGCCTGTTGAAGAAACGGCACCTTTAGATGATAAGGATATCAGAAAGACTGAAGAGCCTGACAAAAAGAAGGAAATAAGTAAGCAGTCTGTCACTCTTGATGAGATCCGCAGCATCGGGTCGCAGGACCATACTAAGACAATCAGAAGAAAAGCAGAGGAACAGAAGAAGGGAGAAAAAGCGGTCATTGAAAAAGGGGACACGATCGTTACAGGAGAAGTACGGATAAGTCCCAAGCTTTTAAACGGAAAAGGAAAACTTACACTTGATTATGATCAGTATGATCTGAGAAATTTTATAACGGAGGAAATGAAAAATGAGAAGAATGATGATGATAATGAAGAATAAGGCTACAGAGATCAGAGAGAATGTTAAGCAGGACTTTATGACTACAAAGAAGCTTACACCAGTTCAGCGTGAGCGCAGACTTCAGCGCTCCGTCACAAAGATCATGCTTGGTATGATGGCGCTTTCAATGATGCTCACATTCTGTTCACTTAACGCATTCGCCGCTACAGGTGATGAGGGGGTTGAGACATTCAATACTGTAGTTCAGTTCATAGTTGACTGGGTAGCTAGGATCGGTCTCGTGATCGGTTTCATTGGTGCCGTTCAGTTTGCAATGGGATTCAAGGATGATTCAGCAGACGGAAAGACGAGAGGACTTATGTGTCTTGCTTCAGGTTTCATAGTCTTCGCTGTCGCAAAGGCATATGACATGTTCACTCAGTGATGGTGTATGGCGCATCTCCCCGCTTTTCTCATTTGAGCGGGGAGAGAATGCCACCTTAAAAGGAAGGAGATGAAACAGAATGATCGAGTGGGAAGCAGTCGAAGCTATGGTCCAGACATGGCTCGATGTTATAAACTACACGTTTGATACTGCTATAAAGGCTCTTACCATATCACCGTTTGAAACTACCGCTTCCGTGATGGAAAAAGCTATGTCAGCCGTTGAGGGAGTAGCTCTTGTACTTGTGTCACTCTTCTTTGTGATGCAGCTGTGCAGTGACGCGATGCTCCTGAAGATACAGAGCTATGAGCAGGTGTTCAAACTATTCTTCAAATTCATTCTGGCAAAGGTGCTTGTTCAGAATTCAAGAGGAATAATGGGGATAATCTTCAACGGGTTCAATGACATAGCAGAAGACCTGACAGGAGACTTTACTGGCTTCCTGGAAACATTCGGAACGGATTCGATTATAGAGAAACCAGAGAGTGCAGGATTCATGAACATAAACTATATCCTGAAGCTGCAGGAAGCAACGCCTTCATACTGGATACTCCTCGGTTCGTGTCTCGTTATATATCTTGTTCTTCTCGGAAGGCTTTTTGAGATAGTGGTCTACACTGTTATCGCTCCCATACCTCTTTCTACATTTGCCGGGGAAGGCTGGCATGAGATTGCGAAGTCGTTCATAAAGAGCTACGCCGCTGTATGTCTTCAGGGGATAATAGTTGTCATAATGTTCTATGCCTTTACACAGATAGCAGAGGTCCTTGGAGGGACAAGCACAATGGGAATAACCGTTACAGCACTTTCACTGGCACTTGGAGTCATGAAGAGCGGTCAGTGGTCTAGACAGGCGCTTGGTGTCTGACTGAAAGGGGATGGATTTATGATAGAGATACGTATACCAAAGGAAATAAAGAACTACAGGGAGAAACTTTTCTTTGGCCTGAACCTGAGGCAGTGCGTATGTGCCGCATCAGCTCTTCTTGTCTGTGTTCCTTTATACATTTTCGGGAGCAGATTCCTTCCAAGAGAAGCTGTTTCCTGGGCTGTTGTAGCGATAGCGGCTCCGCTGATGCTGATAGGGTTCTTCAGGTTCAATGACATGAATTTTGAGCAGTTCATAGCAGAGTATATTTCATTTCACTTTCATACTCAGAAAAGAATATATGAATATGAGCCTTTATATATGGAACTTAGAAGAATGTATCTTGAAGAAGAATACCTTGATGAGTCAGGAAAGAAAAGAAGAGAGCAGCATCTCATCACTAAGAATGAAGATCTGTAGTAAATTATCTGATGGTCATGAAATGTTTTGATCATAAAAGAATGTTTCAAAGGAGATGAAAGGATCATGAGTAAATTAATAGAAGAAAGCGCGGGAGAAAATCGTGAGAGATGTCTGAAGGGAAAGATCGCAGGGAAAATACCGCTTAGTTTTATCAGACAGAAGAGACATGTACCCAGGACTGTACAGAAGACGCTGCCATACAGATGTGTTGTGGATGATTATATTTTCAGGATCGATGACAGACATTACAGCAGAACATACAGGTTTGATGATGTAAATTATTCTATTGCAAAGCAGGAAGATCAGGAAAACATATTTCTTGGTTACTGCGGCGTCCTTAACAGCTTTGATACAAGCGCGGATATCCAGATAACTGTACGGAACAGCAGGATAAGCAGGTCGGATTACTGTGATATGGTGCTCCTTAAAGAAGAGGACGGATCCCATGATGATCTTAAAAGTGAATATAACAGGATGCTTCTTGAAAAGATGGAAGAAGGACAGAACGGAATCCTTAGAAGCAAGTACATCACAGTAACAGTGCAGGCAGCTGGTATATCACAGGCAAGAAGCAAATTCTCAACTATAGATATGGAGCTTACAAACGCCTTCAAGAAGATAGGATCCCGTCTCAGGTTAATGACTTCAAATGAGAGGATATCTCTTCTTAAAGATATATTCCGCGGCTGTGATGTTTCTATTCCGGAGCTTAGTTTAAATGATTTCAGAAGAAGTGCTGACAGGGCTTACTGCTGTCCTGACTATATAGAATTTAAAAAGGATCATTTTCTCTGGGGAGATAAATACGCAAGAGCTATGTTCATAAAGGACATGCCCTCAAGTCTCAGAGACTGTATCCTTACTGACATCCTCAGTACGAATCTTGACGTGATGGTGAGTGTGAACATTGCTCCGGTTGAACCTGACAAGGCACTTAAGATGGTGAATCACCAGATAACGGCAATGAGAGCGAACAAGCTCCAGGCTGAAAAGAAGGCGATACAGTCAGGTTACACACCGGATGTAATAAATGAAGACCTGAAAAACAGTATCACTGAGGCACAGGAGCTTCTTGAGGACCTCAGATCAAGAAATCAGAAGATGTTCCTTGACAATGTACTTCTGCTTGTTACTGCAGCAGACAAAGATGAACTTGATGCCAATACTGAGACTGTTGAAGCGGTAGTAAGAAAGCATCTTTGTTCTCTCTCGGTTCTTATCTTTCAGCAGGAAAAAGGAATGCAGAGCATACTTCCTGTTGGAAACTGCACACTGAAGATACGCCGTACCCTCACAACAGAGAGCACAGCAGTTTTTCTTCCTTTCTCAGTTAAGGAGATAAACCACCCAAGTGGTATGTACTATGGAATAAATCCTCTTTCAGGAAATCTTATCCTTCTAAACAGATCACTTCTGAAGAACGGAAACGCATTTATCCTTGGTGCTCCGGGAGGAGGCAAGTCTTTCATAGCAAAGAGGGAGATCCTTATAGTTTTCCTTTCAACGGAAGATGACATCATAATCATTGATCCGGAGGGAGAGTACGGAAATCTTGTAAGGAAGCTCGGAGGCGAGGTGATCAATGTGTCACCTGCATCCGGGAATCATATAAACCCTCTTGATCTTACAAGGGATTATTCAGATGATCAGTCTCCACTTACAATGAAAGTTGACTTCATTCTTTCCTTCTGTGAGTATCTTCTTGGTAATCAGGGGCTCACAGCAAAGGAGAGAGGAATAATTGACAGGTCACTGAGTGAGATATACAGGGAGTACCTTTACACATTTGATGAGAAAAGGATACCTACACTAGTAGAGTTCTATGAAAGCCTCAGGTCGCAGCCTGAGAAGGAAGCTCAGGACCTTGCACTCTCATTTGAGATCTACATAAAGGGCAACCTCAACATGTTCGCTCATTCTACGAATGTGGATACAAGCAACAGAGTTGTGTCATTTGACATAAAGGATCTCGGAAAGCAGATGAAGACTCTTGGAATGCTCATAGTCCTTGACTATGTATGGAACAGGATAACAAGGAACAGGGCGCAGGGGAAACGCACCTGGATATATATGGATGAGATCTACCTTCTTTTTGGTAATGAGTATTCATCAAATTTCCTCTTTGAGCTCTACAAGAGAGCCAGAAAGTGGGGAGGAGTCCCTACGGGAATAACGCAGAACGTGGAAGATCTGTTAAGATCAGAGACCGCAAGGTCAATGCTCTCTAACTCTGATCTTGTTATCATGCTTTCCCAGTCGGCATCAGACAGGGAAAAGCTTTCAGGACTTCTTAATATCTCTGACAACCTTATGGCCTATGTGACTAACAGTGAACCCGGAAGCGGCCTTATATGCTACGGAGGGAATATAGTACCGTTTGTTGACAGATTCCCTCACAATGCTCTTTATGATCTCCTTACATCAAAACTTGAGGAGGTAAAGTAGATGGATGAGAAAAGAGAATGTTGCGGAAGAGAAGATGCTTTATCAGGTATGAGTGGCCGGATAAGGACAGCTGTATCTTCCTCCACTTCATCCTCAGGCAGGATACAGACTATGGTCAGAAGGGAGATTGTAGGTAAGGGTGTGAGCGGTTCTTTAAGGGGAATATCTGAAAGTACAGAGAGAGCTTTTAAGGATATTGAAGAAGGAGAAGGAAATACTGATACTGGTGTAAGAGGTTTGAGAACTGGTTTATCATGTGCTCTGAAGACAGGGGAAGGTATTTATGCTCTGAAAAAAGGTGGCAAGTTAGCTGAGAAGTCTTTTGTATCCCTCAAGTCTTTTCCGGAAGCTTTAAAGAGAAGGTCACAGAGTTTAGGAAAGAAGATAGAGAAGGCATTTAAGGGGATAAGAAAGAGTGGTTCTCTTTTTCGGAAGGCATTAACTCTTAAGACTAATGGAAAGATATTACTTTGTGTGCTTTGTTTTATGCTTCTCCTTATAACTTTTGACGGAGGGACTATTCTAACAACATCACTTTTTTCTTCCTTAAATTTCTGGATGTTTCCGGACGGGGAAGGATCATATGAAGAAGCACAGAGAACTATTTCTTCATATCTCAGAGAGATAAGTGCTCTGAAGGAAGAAAAAGAGAGTGAGGTACAAGAAATTTCTGAAAGTCTGTCTGATGAGTACAGGTATGACGGTACAAGAATAGATGGACTCAACAGATTCGGGAATACAAAGATAACTCCTTTTGATGACAGAGCAGCGATTGCTCTTGTGGCAGCAAGGAGGTTCGGAAGTTCTTCAGCTTCATTTTCTTCTGATCTGAGATTTACTGACAGTGAGTTAGAGAAAGCACTTGAGTGTTTTTATGATCTTGATTACCACTATGAGTATGATCACTGTCCTGACTGTGACTGTATGGTATATGAAGAGACTCTTTCTCTTTCAGACGGTGACTTTGAGATAGAAGACATATCCTATGAAAGACGAGACAGATGTTGGTATGTTACCTTCAGAGGAGATATCTTCTCACAAACATCAAGAGTGTATACAGAACTTGAGATGTATGTTAGTTCAGGTGGAGCTATAACGGGAGAAGGAGCTGCATATCTATACGGTGGCAGCTGGTATATGGCATACGGGATAGATGATTCTGTTTATGACAGTATAGACTGGGATGAGGTATATCTTGATGTGTCTGTGGTTTACTGTGATAATGATCGTCACAGATATCTCTATGGAGAAGTTACTTCTCTCAGTGAAGAGGAGATGATACTGAAGGCAGGACTTACAGATACTGAGGAAATGCTTTATCATATGTATCTTGAGCAGATAGAGGCATTGGAGGAAAGATTGTATGTTTGATTTCTTTAAGTTCAAGCGCTCAGGGAAAATAAGGGACACGGGATCTGACAAGACTTTATTTGTTTCTGTCTTTATTCTTTTGGTGTTTGGGGTTATAAGCATAGCAGGATTTATTCTGGGAGGAAGATCCGGAGAGATATTCCTGAGACTTAAGATACACTTATCTGATTTCCTGTCTTTTGTTTTTCTTCTCATAATATTATTAATTTACAGGTTCAGAAAAGGAAGGAAGGGAGAATGATCTGTTTGAAAGGAATTATGAAACACATATTTACACTTGATTTTAAGGGAGTGAACTGAATGGCATGGAAAAAGGAAATGACTAAGGCGGAAAAAGCAGAGTACCAGGCAAAGAAGCAGGAGGACATGGAAGCTGTTTTCAGGAGAATAGATGAAGGGGTGCAGCAGGTCTTCACTTCTGAGAAGTATAAGGAATATCTGAAGGTGATGTCTAAATTCACTGATTACTCAGCACGTAATACACTTCTTATCTCAATGCAGAGACCGGATGCCACACTTGTTGCAGCATACGGTAAGTGGAAACAGCTTGGTCGTCAGGTAAAGAAAGGAGAGAGCGGGATTGAAATACTTGCTCCGGTCGCTTTCAAAACGAATATGGTCCGTGAAATTGAAAGGCCTGTTCTTGACCAGTCAGGTAACAGGCAATATAATCCTGATGGAACGGAAAAGACAGAGATCATTCAGAGTCCGGTGATGGATGTACGGTTCAGGAAAGCATATGTATTTGATGTCTCACAGACTGAGGGGAAGGAACTTCCCGGACTTGTGTCTGAACTATCCGGTGATTTCGGTGCTGACAGGATGGAAGCTGTATTCAAAGGTCTTGAGAAGGCAACAAAGATAGAGATACACAAAGGTGAAATAGAAGGCGGTGCAAGAGGATTCTATAGCCCTTCAGAGGATACGATCGTTATTCAGGATGGGATGAGTGATGCTCAGACACTGAAGACAGCTTTTCATGAATGTGCCCATAAACTTCTTCATGATCCGTCTCTTGAAACTGCTGCATCACAGTCAGAAAGAAACGAGAGGGAAGTGCAGGCTGAGTCTACCGCTTTCATAGTCGCTGAAAGATTAGGACTTGACACATCTGAATACTCATTCCCGTACATCGCTTCCTGGTCAGACGGAAAGCAGCTTGATTTCCTTACAAAGGTACTAGAGGATATACAGCGTGCTGCAAAGAAGCTTACATACTCTGTTGAGTCAGAACTCCTGAAGCTTTCAAAGCGTAATCTTTCACTTGATGAGATGCTTGCTGATACTGAACTTGATAACATACTGAAGGCAGAGATGCTAATTGAGAAGTGTTCATCACGTGGTTTTTCCTTCAGCAGTGAAGAAAAGGACAGAATCTTTAGATTCGCTGGTGATCATGAGGACATATCCCTGACTGTAGAGATGATACAGTCTATGGGAAAGGGGACAATGAAGGAAGATGATATCCAGAAGTCTTCAAAGGAAATTTCATGTGGGGAAAGTAATGGTCAGGTGTATGCTGACGCTGTATACACAAAGCAGAATTGTATGAAAAACAGTATCTTAAGGAAGAAAAATCCTGATGCAATAGGGAACATTGACTATTTTGAACTATGTAAGGAAGAGGTTCGTTTCTTCAAAGGACTTCATCCGAGACATGCTATGAACATAACTAAGATGCTCGAAGCTGAAGGTATACCGTTCAGTGGTATTAAAAAGGGAGAGACTGTAACCCTTACTGTACGCAAGGCTGATGTTGCACGTTTTGATGATGTTGTTGAGAGAGTAAAGCAAAGCTATGGAAGAACAAAAGAGAAAAAATCAGAAAAGCCTATTCAGGATACTTCTGAGGAAAAATCTTCTGTTCCGGAGGAACATGAAAGGAATACTCTTCCTACTTCTTTCAGGGATACACCGATCGTTACTCTTACATTATCTGATGCAAAGAGTCAGGGGAAACTTGATGATCTGAGGATGAGTGTACGGGCATCGGAAGAATGCACAAGGTTTATAGGGAAGAATTTGTATGATGCATATGAAAGTCATGATCTTAAGAATTTCGCTCAAAAGCTTGAAGATATGTTCGGACTGGAAAGGGTAATGTATACACTGGCAGCGACGATACAGCTCAAAGACAAGGATATCCGTTTCACGCCAGAAGTGCGTAAGGAAGCTGAAAAGTACTATTTTGAGTGCGATGATATACGTCTTAGATTTCTCTCAGAACAGCATCCTGTACTACTCAATCACTTATATCAGGTGCTTATGGACTGCGCACGTTCACTTAGTGTTCAGCATGAAGAAGCTTCTCAGAAACATGAACATGTGCTTTCTGAGCATCTGTCTGATCTGTATCTTTTCTCAACAGAGAAAGTATCCATTCATAATGATAATAGAGGTTTTCCTGAGACCACATATTTCATGTCATCTGTAAATGAGTATAAGGTCGAAGGGATAGGATGGCTTGATAATGATGATTATGAGAGAGAAATGAAGCTTTCAGGTCAGAATGCTAAGGAATTCTATGGAAGGGTGAAGGTCATAAACGCTTCCTGTATTGATTCTGCTGGAGCTGTAAGCAATATTGATATGTCTAAGGAAGATTATAGGCTGCTTACTGAGAAGACTTTTGACGCAGAGTACAGACTGGAATTCGAGCAGGCTAAACTCAGACATGAGGAAAAGAAGAAAAAAGAAGGCTTCAAACCAAAGGAGAGTGAGTTTTATGCTGTTCGTGAAAATGCTGACACCTTCTCTGTTATATCTCTCAGTGCTGACGGACTTGTAACACCTATTGTACCAGATATTTCTGATGCTGAAAAAGCAAAGAAGTCACTTATATCTGTATATGAACAGAGAAAGGATAACGCAAGATGTGAGCTTGTATCTCCTGAGGTGATTGATGAGAAGTCTGCAGAGGTATGCAGAAAACAGGAAAAAGATATGCCGAATGTAGTATACAGGATACAGGTAAATGAAGATAAGTCGTCACAACAAACTCACTATCTGCAGGAGTATGTAAGGAATGAGGATAATACTTACTATTTAGGTGGTATAAAGACAAGCGGCGATTATTATGAATGCAACCAGAAACTAGCAGAGCTTCTGGCAGGAAGCCGGATGCTATCGAAAACAGAAAAGCAAAGACACGAATGCTTAAGTAATTCTGAATTATCTTCAGCTGAAGAAAGATCTGGCTATGTTATCTATCAGCTTAAGGACTCTGATGAAAACAGGAATATATGCTTTGAGTCCTTTGATTATCTTGTAAAGCAGGGGAAGATGCCGGATATAGCAAATTATGAGAAGGTGTATGAAGGGAAGCTGGCAGATATATCTGATAGTAGTGATGTTCAGGTGCAGCTTGAGACAGTTTTTTACAGATTCAATATGGAGCGGCCTGATGATTTTATAGGACATAGCTTATCTGTGAGTGATGTGGTTGAAATAAAGGATAAGGCTTATTATGTGGATAAGTTCGGATTCAAGGAAATCCCTGATTTTTTTAGATCAAAGCTTCAGGATCACAAGAAGGATCTGGGCGTTATGCAAGATAAAATCAGGATAAACGGACATAAAGAAGTAAAATTATGATAAATGGGAGGAGATATTATGATCAGTATACTAACTATCGAAGAACGGACGCTGCTCAGTTCGCTTAGATGTAGAAATAAGAAAGAAGCGTTGGAGATTCTTCACAGTCTTGAATTGATAGTTCCTGTAAAGACGAATATGTTTTTGATCATAGTACGTCTTATATGCAAGCTAGAGCAGAATCCGATCGATTTTGCAGCAAGTCTGCAAGATGAGGAAGTAACTCCAATATACTACTGAATAATGATAGAAACAAAAAAGTTATTACTTTATTTTTTTATTGTTAAAATATGATTGACACGTTTTTAACCTCTTTCAGCAAGAAGTCCTCCACCTCTAAGGTGGTGGGATGAATTGCGTCCCTTACCGAAAAAACGCTTGACAACGCGCAAACAATATAGTATAATTAGTTCAGTCGAATATATCATGAAAGGCTGAAATGCT
>JAGCYM010000068.1 GCA_017960805.1 Ruminococcus sp. | reverse complement strand
ATGTTGTTTCTATGGATGAAATTGATTTTAGCAGAAATGGAATAAAACACATGAATATAAGAGATTTTCTTTTAAATGATAAGTAAGGAAAAGTCTCTACAAAAATGATAGCCTGTTTGCCAACTTAGTTGGAAACAGGCTTTGTTATGGCGGTTACACTGAGACTTGAACTCAGACATCGGAATAATCCGATTACTCACAGTTTAGCAAACTGTTGCCTTACCAGTTAGGTTTATGCGACCATTGGTGACGGATGTGGGATTCGAACCCGACATTTAGAGATTGAGAGCCTCTCGTTCTGGCCAGTTAGACGAATCCGCCATATTGGTGGGCAAGGTAGGAGTCGAACCTACGTTGTATCAAAGTCACGGATTTACAGTCCGCTGCAATCGCCACTATGCATACTTGCCCATGTGGGGTAATCGAAGAGAATCGAACTCTTATTATCAGAGCCACAATCTGATGTCCTTCCATTAGACGACGACTACCTGGTGACGGATAGGGGGATCGAACCCACTAATGTCAATAAAAATGTAGTTTTTTGAAACCTATAAGTAGTATGTCGGAAAAACTAAATTCCTATTGTACCATTTACAACAATCTGAACAAAACAAAAATCATCTATGATTTGTGATGTTATACAATTTTTTTCGTAGAAAACATTATGTATTATTTTGGAATTTAAAAAAAACGAAAGCTGCTCATATAAAAAGGCGCCTATCCATTACGGATAAGCACCTCTGCTCAAATCGTTATAAGAAGATGTTCGTTTTTAATATCGTTGAAAAGTTCACATTTACAACGACTCACATCATAAATGAAAATAATATCATCAAGTCCACTATTTTCGTCTATATCCTCAAGCATATTTCTCATCTCTTTCAGCTTTTCAGGAGCAAAATGCAATGTTTTGCTGTTATTGAACACAGCTGTGTACAATATCTCAGCCTCAACTAAGTCCTGAAAGATATGACTGCCGTAGGAAAGCTCTGGATTGTAGCCTGCACGAGCTTCCTCCATTTCACATACAACATCAAATTCACTTATGTCAGCAAAGGATGTCGGTACACCTAATTCCGGAGATGAAGTCCCCACTCTTCCCGGAACAATCAGCATCATATGCTTGCCGCTGTTGCGGTAAGTCCAGTTTATCCTGCCTATCATTTTCGCAACGGAATTCTTCTCACTGTAAGGCATATTATAGTACGCAACAGGATCAACATAAACAATAATATCCAGCTTTGAAGCTTTTGAAAGTCCCATTGAAGCTCCTTTGCTTTCTATGAGAATATGCTCCTGTGATATATTATCTGGAACAGCAACTCCGGATTTATCCTTGATGACCTGAAGCGGTCGGCACTGCAAAAGGTCTATGGAGTATTCGCCACTGTCGGAGACATTTATTGTGAACTCCGTATCAACAGGGTATTCGTACTCGTCCTGTATACAGCGCAGCATTCTCTGCATTTGCGACATGAGAGTTTTATTGCTGACAAGCCCCTTACAGGAGATAAATGTTGATGACGCTCTACGTCCCATTTCACGCAGTCTGCTCTCTGCATCAAAGTCGTGCTCAAGGAGTATATTATGAAGATACTCAGGTATCTCAGGCTCTATTGTTCTCAGAGGCAGACGTTCAAGATTGTGGATAGAAGTATTGATAACTTCCACCTTGCCCTGTGAAAATCTATGTCTGTCCGCATAAGTCGAATACACCGTTTTTTCAGGTATATCAAGGCTTACAAGACGAGGATACGAACCTTCTGTTCTGTCAACGGCAGATGTACCGAGTCCCATTACAAGACGGAGCATTCCAGCAGACTGATCGGAACTTTTCAGAAAGCTGTAGGGGCTGTAGGAATATCCTACACCTGCCGCACATGGCAGATAGTAAGCACCATAATAAGAACCTGATACACGCTGTATCAAAAGGGACATCTGCTCATCACGCTTGTCAAGTCCACGGCGTTTGCGGTAATCCAAAGCTGAAAGACTCATAGTGCTTGCGTAGACAGTTTTTATTGCCTTTTCAAATTCTTCGAGCCGCTCCTCGGGTGTCCCCCTGTTAGCACAGAAAACAGACTCATATTTGCCTGCAAATGCGTTTCCGAAACCGTCCTCGAGGATACTGCTTGAACGAACAATATATGGATCTTGTCCGTAATATTCGATAATACGGGTGAGCTGCTCACGCATCTCATCGGAGAATTTGCCATTCATTAGCTGTCTTGCGAACTCATCAGCAAGTGAGAAATATCCTTCCTCGGTACGCTGTCTGATACGCATATCCCAGAAATTATTGTCAACGATGTAGGTATAGTAAACATCAGATCCTACATAAAATGAATCATGTGGTTCGAGGACTTCATTTATATCTGGTTCGGTATTACGGATTATTGCTCTGGCAAGAAGCATACCGCAGGCTTTTCCGCCTATCATTCCAGTACCTATCATGTGATCACGAACACTGAAATAGTCTTCTGGGGTGAAATGCTTCTTGACCATTTCACGCATTTTTCTATCGCGAGTCATCATGATATTGCACATATTATTGCACTGCTCCGTGATATCGACACCGTTTTCATAGAGGACTTTTGCTTTCTTGAAAGAACTGTCCCAGGAGTCCATGAACTGCTCGTCTGCCGAGCGCTGGGCATTGCCGAGGACCTGATAAAAACGGCTTGATTTTACGCCATCTAGTATAGGTCTGAAATGTCCGTTTTCTGGTTCATATGTATGCGGCAAAAACATGGTGTCAGAATTCCTGTTCCACACCTTTTCGGGACGAACATACACATTCTTTTTATCTGAATAAACATCAAGGAAAAGTTGTGTGGTGTTCAGTATCTTATTTATGGCATGAACGGAGTGCTTTCCACGTATTATCGGAAAAAATGCAACCGTATCTAGTATGAACAGGAACGGACAGGTTACGCGGAAAAAGTTGCCCATCATAAGGTCTGTCGCCCACATCGCTTGTAATTCCGAAAGACAGTCAAATATGTAAAATGCATCCCTGCCCGCCTTTTCAATCTCGTTGTGTATTTCAACGGTAAATGTCTCGAATCTGTGAGACAACGGAACTTCGATAGTCTTTACCTCGGGGCAGTTCTCCACAAGAGGTTCGTGACTTGCAAATCGAAAATAAATTATATTCCTGCCGTCGGCAATAGCCTGTCTGAGATAAGGCTCCATGAAAAGCCGGAACTCAGAAAGCTCCGAAACTCTCCATACAACATTGTCGCCAAGTCTTATATTATCGAGTGCAACATCCATTTCAGGAATTCCTGATAATACCCTGTCAAAAGCAGCCATAAAATCACCTCCAGTTACAGATCTTTGGCAAAGCAGGCTGCGCCTTCGAGCATGTCGTAAGGCGGATAATTATTTATACGATAGTATCCAAGCTTCTCATAAAGCAATACGGCTTCTCTCATTGCTTCACGGGTTTGCAACACAGTACGCTGAAATCGCATTTCCCCTGCAAGTTTCTCTAACATATTCATCATATTCTCGGCAATACGCTGTCGGCGGTACTCTGGTTCTACCCATACACGCTTAATTTCTGCATCTGAATCCGAGTATTTTTTCAGTCCGGCACATCCAACAGCAGTATCATCAATACAGGCTATTAGAACTGTGCTTATGCTTTCTGAAATATTGTAAGGAATAAAACCTTTGCGGTTCTGAATTCCGCCCACAATACTGCTGTAGTATTCCTCAGTTGACAAATAGAACCTCTGAAAATCCTTGTTATTGCCGTCAGTCCATTTATATCTTATTGTTGTCAACGTATCACCCCCAAAAAACAAAAAAACAGTGCTGAATACTCAGCACCGTCGCTCTTTATTTGCATTATATCATGCACGGTTAATTCTGTCAAGTTTTTATTGACAATTTATCATATCTGATATATAATTACTTCAGACAAGCAAAGGCGCTGCGTTTTTTCGCAGTGCCTTTTTTCTTTCAGGAGGTAAATAATGAAGGACGGATTTTTAAAAATTGCCTGTGCTACACCTGATTTAAAGGTGGCAGATTGTCAGTTCAATGCCGACAGGATAATTGAGTTCATTACCAAAGCTCACAGCGAGGGAGTAAAGATTATATGCTTCCCTGAGCTATCCGTTACAGGCTATACCTGCAGCGACCTGTTCTTGCAGGACACATTATTAAGCTCAGCAAAGCGCGAACTTGTAAGGATAATCCGGGAGACAGAAAAACTGGATATTGTTTCACTTATCGGAGTGCCGCTTGTTGTCTGCGGTAAGCTGTACAACTGTGCAGTTATCATAAACCATGGAAAAGCCGTAGGAGCAGTTGCCAAGAAAAATATTCCAAATTACAGCGAGTTCTATGAAGCAAGATACTTTACTGCTGCTGACGTCAGTCTTTCTGCGGATATACAGCTTGATGATGAGTATTACGTTCACCTTGAAGATAAAATATTCACTTGCAGTAAACTTCCTGAGCTTACCTTCGGCGTTGAGATTTGCGAGGATATGTGGGTTAGCTCTCCGCCGTCAGAACGGCTTGCTGCTTCGGGTGCTGTCATTATATTCAACCTGTCTGCAAGCGATGAAGTCATCGGCAAGGCAGATTATCGAAGAACACTGATAAAAGCTCATTCCGGCTCGCTCGCCTGCACCTACGCCTACGCCGATTCCGGTATAGGCGAATCCACTCAGGATATGGTATTCGCAGGACATAACATAATAGCCGAAAATGGTTCTGTTTTAACTGAATCTAAACCGTTTTCAAGCGGACTAACAATTGCTGATACTGACATAAAAAAGCTGTACTATGAACGCAGAAGAATGAACTCTTTTTCTTCTTATCCAAGTGTTGAAACTGCATATTTTTCGCTTGATATTGCCGAGACAGTACTTAACAGGATTTTTCCTAGGACTCCGTTTGTTCCTTCCGATAAAAGTGCTCTCGACAGCAGGTGCGAGGGAATACTCACCATGCAGGCTGTGGGACTTATGACACGACTGAGGCATATTGGCTGCAAAACGGCAGTGCTCGGACTTTCAGGCGGACTTGATTCGTCTCTTGCGCTCATCGTTACTGTTCACGCATTCGATATGCTGGGACTTGACAGAAGTGGTATACATACCATAACAATGCCATGCTTCGGAACTACTGACAGAACATACAATAACGCCTGCTCGCTGGCAAAGGCCTACGGAGCAACGCTGACTGAAATTAATATCTGCAGCAGTGTAACACAGCACTTTGCCGACATAGGTCATTCTCACGAAGTACATGATGTTACATATGAGAACTCACAGGCAAGAGAACGCACTCAGGTGCTTATGGATAAAGCAAATCAGCTCGGCGGTATCGTTATCGGTACAGGCGACCTGTCTGAACTTGCGCTCGGCTGGGCAACATACAACGGCGACCATATGTCAATGTATGCGGTAAATTCTTCCATACCCAAAACCCTTGTGCGCTGGCTTGTAAAATATGAAGCAGAGATATCGGAAGGTAAACTAAGGAAAGTTCTGTTCGATATACTCGATACTCCTGTCAGTCCTGAGCTGCTGCCGCCTGAGAAAAATGGCACTATATCACAGAAGACCGAAGATATAGTCGGGCCGTATGAGTTGCACGATTTCTTTATGTACTATATGCTGAGATACGGGTTTTCTCCGTCAAAGATATTTCGAATCGCATGTTTATCATTTGCAGGAACCTATTCCAAAGAAGTGATAATCAAATGGCTGAAACATTCTACAGACGCTTCTTCACACAGCAGTTCAAACGCTCGTGTCTCCCTGATGGTCCCAAAGTCGGAACTGTTACTCTGTCTCCCCGCGGAGACTGGCGTATGCCAAGTGATGCTTCTGCTAATATGTGGCTGAAAGAAGTGGACAACTTTGATTGATAATGTCATAAGATAATTATAAAGGTGCAGAAAATACTATAATGAATAAGAATGAATTTATTTTACTGTATAATAATGATGATTCCCCCATCAAGTATGCGTAAAATCATACTTAATGGGGGAAAAATTTTTTTGAAATCTGATTATTCTGCGGCCTCATCAGATTTCACCATAGTCCATATCCATAGCTATTGAAAAACTATGGTCTGGATATGCCTGAGAAAGGTCTTTACGTATATCCTCAAGAACTGTCTGACGGCTATCAGCTTCAAAGCTTACAACTACATCAAAGCGAACTGCTTTATCTGCCTTATTATAGTAAAAACCGTGCACTTGTTTAGCGTGTTCATGTGCAAGCACTCGCTTGCTAATTTCATTTCGAAATTCTTTAATTTCAAGATCTTTTGTATTGATCGAGTATACACCTACCGCTGTAAGAAGGACATGGTGCTTTTGATAAACAGCCGTCATGATTTCTCTTGTCATCTCGTCTAGTCTGTCGAGAGAACAACTATCTTCCAGTTCAATATGAATAGAACCATTATAGTTGTCCGGACCGTAATTATGTAAGATCAGATCATATGCACCTTTTACTTCAGGGAATGTACAGACTGTTTTTTTGATTTCCTTAATTAACCGAACATCGCCAGGTTCTCCAAGTAATTTAGATACAGTCTCAGAAAGCATCTCAAATCCTGCCTTTATAATAACGAGAGAGATTATTGCTCCAAGAAAAGCTTCAAGTGAAAGGCCTAAAAATACATATACAAGAGCAGCAATCAATGTTGCGGAAGATATGATGGAATCAAGAAGTGCATCTTTGCCCGAATTGACAAGAGAATCTGAGTTTACTTTTTCTCCTGTCTTTTTCACATATAATCCAAGCCCTATCTTCACAAGAACAGCAACGCCAACAATGATCAGTGATATTACTGAGTATTCAGGTGTAGTGGGTGATAGTATCTTTTTGATAGATTCCACAAGTGAACTAACCCCGGCATATAAAACTATTGCTGCTATGATAAGCGAACTCAGGTATTCAATCCTGCCATATCCAAAAGGGTGCTTTTTATTGGATTCACGTCCTGCAAGTTTTGTACCTATAATTGTTATGACCGAACTAAGTGCATCAGATAGATTATTTACTGCATCAAGTGTTATAGCGATTGAATTGCTCACGACTCCTATCACTGCCTTAAATACCGCAAGGAATAAATTCGCCAGTATCCCAAACACACTTGTTCGAACTATGATTTTGCTTCTTTTTTCTGTCTCAGGTTTTTGCATTTTTCTTACTGCCTTTCATTTTAAGTTTGTACTTTGTCCTAGATATGTAAATTAAAAAATCTGCTGAATCTGCTCACGTGTTGTTTAGCACATTATATGATGTCCTTTTGATCATTTTAATTGATGGAATTGAGCAAACTAAGATCAGAAAGATAAAACTTCAATTTTGGCTTGGCAGTAGTTTATCATAATCCAATAGTTCAGTCAAGGGTGCAAGCAACGCTGCACGGAAACCCTTGACAGTACTATTGAATTATGAAATAATGCAATTAAGCCTATAATGTCATGAAATGGATTTGTGACATCCATCAAATAATATGCTCAAGATTCATCAGATAATTTGCTAAATCGTACTTATTTAATCTGATTATTTACAGCTATAAAACAATACTGATGTCACCATCCCCTTGTTTGTCATATCATACTACTAACACCGATTAGAATCCACTACTTTTTTGTATCTTATTCTTGATGCGCAAACTTGCTTCTATATGCATAATCCAGTGCCTTGAAAATGGCATTTGTATCAAGCCTCGAATATCCTTTGTACACCAATAATCAACAAGCCATAACGCATTCTCAGCATTGCTGACAACATTCAGGTCTAGCAGTACCTCTCTCCTCTGCACGGATATTTTTTGTTTCAGCATCTCATATGGCAGCTTGCGCAGGATAGTTTCAGTATTTTCTTTTACATCCCTAATGTATGAATAAAGTTCATTGATATCCAATTGCATTGAAAAATCAGAAATATCTTTTTTTACAAGCTCATTACCTGTTGTAATTATCGGTGATTTGATACGTTCTTTATAATTTCCTGAATAGAATATCTGATCATCGCCATTTATGAGAGTGTGTGCAACAATATCTTCTATTCTGAAAACATGCCACAAAGAGTATGCTATTGTCTTATTGTGGTAACCTTCTGCATTCAGAAATGGAATAGCATTAAAGTCATCTCTGGAAAGATCATTTCTGAACGAATTAATTGTTTGCATTATGCTGTTACGCAATTCAAACAATGTGCTTATTCCTTCGGAATAAGTATCCTTCTTTTTAATTTGAGATTGCATTGTCTTATTTAATTCAGACCATTCTTTATTCATAACATTCTCCTAAATTGTTATTACTAGTAGTATTATACGATCTGACAAAAAATAAGTCAATAGATAAGCTATAGTAAATCTGACAGAATTCATTTCAATTCCGTCATAGTATAGTGATCCGATATATTACGACATATAAAATCTCCCACTTTTAATATAAGCTCCTGCTGTTCACGGCTGACTGTTTTTTGCTCACTGAGTAGCATAAGCATTTCAAGTGTTTTTATCCTGAGCATTGACGTTTTCGGATTGATGCACTCGTTGTATATGTCAGAAAAAAGCTTTTGTATTTTTTTCGCCGATGTCAATAAGCACTGTTCGGTGCAGTGTATGCTTTTTATTACAGCCGACATATCCAGTATATCGGCAAAGTCTGCACTCTTGCGGCAGGAGTCTATCAGTATTGAAACTCCACAATAATTCGGTGAATATGAAGTATGGCATTCCGATTTTGTATCATGCCTCAGAATTATAGAGTTCTCAGGTATAAGGTAATAGTATCCGCTGTTTATCCTATACTCACAGACGCCTTTCATGCAATAGCTTATTTCAAGAATATTTTCATCTGCAATATCGGGAACAGCACCGCTAACAAGCTTTATATCTGGGAATAGTTGTATCTCTCGCTTCATGTCAGTTTCATCGCCTGTTCCAAAGCTTTGTGTGCCGCTTCGATGATACCGTTGGAACTGTATGTAGCCCCCGAGCAGGCATCTATTCGATCGGCGCTGACTTTGGCACCTATCTGCGGAATTACATAGTTCATGGCGTCTCCGAAGTACTCTGAATCGTCATCGTCAGCCCATGCGGTAATACATGTTATGGTATCATTTTCTATAGTCAGCTTTACGTGAACTCTTCCTGAGTAGCCCTCGGCTTCACCCTCATATTCACCGTTGCGGTATTTATAGCCTGGCTGCGGCTCGTCGGCAGAAGTATCTTCATGCTGCTCCTGTTCAGGCTCATCAGTGTGCTCCTGCTCTTCCAGCTTTTCTTCCTCGGCAGATGTGGTCTTTTCGTCCTTTTCATTTGAAGTTACAGGCTCTGTGACTGTAGTTTCTGAAGTTGTGAAAGCTGTGGTCGCGGAGTTATTTTTACCGTCTGTGACAGTAGTGACAGTGGCAGTTTCAAGTGCAGTCGTTTCAGGAGCAAATGTGAATGTCGCGACATTCTCCTCGGCAGCTACAGAGGGCTTGACCTTATCTGCTTCTGTATTACGTGCAAAAAATCCTGCAAGAGCAACAGGCAGAGCAAAAGCACATACACATACAGTATTGGGAACGAGCTTCTTTTTGGGCTTTTTATTGGCGATATAATACTTCCTGATACGCATTGCCGCATAGCCAATGAAAACAGCGCTGTATACAAGGATGCTAAGAAAGTAGCCCTCCCTGTCTTTCTGTGCCTTTGGTACGAAAAGCACCATGATGTGAATGTAGATAAGCGCATAAAAAAGGTACGCAGAACGCTGTATTTTTTTCCATGTTTTTGCGTTCATCTTTTTACGGACAGCTTTGAAGGACATGATTGTCAGCGGCGTCATTATCAGAACCATTGCAAGACATACGATACTTGTGATAACGAAGTCCGAGCCCGTTCTGCCCTTGATTAGATTTGATATGTACGTCATACCGTAGGTGATGATATGGGCAAATGTAAGTATAGCCGCAGTTATTGAAAGCTCGCCGCGAATTGGCATGAGCTTTTTTATCGGTGCAGAGCCGTTTGGCAAAGCTCCTGCCCACATGACTAAAGCCCAGAACGCAGTACCGAGAGCTCCGCGGGAGAATATCCCGAGAACATACTCACGGACAAACCTGCTTGAAATTGTTACATCGGTCTGTGTTATCACTATTGAAGCCACAGTCAGAACAGCTACCGATATATAGAATGCCGCAGGACATTTTTTCAGTGGCTTATCGAGAATAAAGGCGACTATAAGCGCAATAGCCAAAGATATAATTAATAGCATAAAAATACCTCTTTACAGTAGTTGACCTCCGCAGAAAACCGCCGCGGAGGTCATTTTTATAGGAGAAAGGAAAAAATCAGGAATTCTTTTTTCTTAATGCGAATGCCGCAGCTCCCGCAAGAGCGAGGACTGCAAGGGGGGCAGCCGCACTCGGGACGCCCGTTTTCGGGTTAGTGGTGGCTCCTGAAGATGTTGACTTTGAAGTGGTCGCGGAGGTGTTCGATGTGCTGGTCTTGGACGTCGCTGCTGTAGTCTCAGCCTCGGGCTTGATCTCGAATTCGAGCGGCTTTGTGTAGCCCGTAGCCGTGATCTTTACCGTGTAATTGCCACTTCCGTCGAACACGTTGTTCTCGCCCGACTTCACATCAAAGTCGAGAGTTCCGTCCTCGCCGACTATCTTCACGGAGCGCTTGCCTGCTGCATTGTATGCGGTGCCGTTGACCTCAACGCTTGCAATATTTTTGATGTAGTTTGCCACGTCTTCGTCAGAGAAAACGTCAACCTTGATGAGCTTGCCGTCCGAATACTTCACGGGGATATCATCGGTCGTGAGCGTGAAATCACCTGACATCGGTGCGTACTTTCCGTTCTCGTCGGTGACTGTGAAAGTATATTTGCCTGGCTTTGCGTTTGTGTAGCTTATTTCACTTCCGCTCACCGAAAAGCCCTCGCCGACCGAGATATTCTCCTTGTAATCGTCGGGGAAGCCTGTCAGCGAGAGAGAGGTTTTTCCTGTTCCTGCTGACGAATCATCAGCCTTCACCTCGCCTGCAAACTTGACGGGAAGATATTTTTCGCCGACGTCAACAGTCGTATACCCGTCGAGTGTGATGAAAGTAACGGAGGTGACCGTCTTGCCCATAGAGCTTGTATAGTTGTCATATTTCAGCTCGTTTCCGTGTACTTCTTTTGTCGTTATGCCAGCCGACCAAGATATCTGTCCCGCGCGCCATATGTTTTCAAGGTGGCGAAGTGCGTACTTGTCACCCTCTTTTGTATTCACGATAACGCCGTAAAGGTCGGTCTCTTCGGGATAGCCTTTGATGTTGAGCTGATAATCGCCGTATCTCGTGGAAGTGGATACCTCTGCCGAACCGCTGACGTTCTGCTCACCGTTTGTGTCAACGAGCTTTGAAACTGTAAGCATATCGCCAGAAACCGACACTTCCTTGTATGCAGCCGGCTTCTCATCGAGCTTCGCAAAGCCGTACTTTTCGAGCTTGTCAACATCTGCGGAATCTACTTCAACAGGGAATGTCACGCCGAGGATTGTACCATTGCCGTCGTTGTAAGTGCCCGAAACGAGCTTTCCTGCCTCGTTCATCGCCCACTTGCTCGTAGTTGCAGACGAAACGGCATCAACGTCATATGCACTTTCAATTTCGGCTGAATAGAAATCGGCGTAGGGAATATTCAGCGTGCCATACACCTTGTCGCCGTCAGCCGCATTGACAGGCAGCGAAGCAGCTGTAAGTGCAGCGAGTGCCGCTGCGCTTGTAAGTGATATTATCTTTTTCATATATCCTCCTTATGCAAGCTGTGAAGCAAGTTCTTTCAGCTTTGTAAGGTCGTCGTCAGAAGCAGCTTCATTAACAATGAAGCCCTCGTCACCGATAAGTTCTGCTCCTACCGCCTTTGTGCGGTCGTACCAGTTGCGCATCCACTCGCCATCTCCCCAGCCATAGGAGCCGAAAAGAAGAACCTTCTTGCCGCTGAGTGAACTCTCGATGCCTGTGAAGAATGGCTCAAACTCGTCCTCTTCAAGCACCTCTGCGCCCATTGCAGGGCAGCCGAATGCGAATGCGTCATAGTCTGCTGCGTTTCCGCT
>JAGCYM010000067.1 GCA_017960805.1 Ruminococcus sp. | reverse complement strand
TTCGGAAGCGTGGATATTACAGTGGAAAACTCAAAACGGCTCCTTGAAAAGTCACCGAATTTCGATATTATCCTGACAGCAGAATCAGAAGGTATTCCTCTGGCTTATGAAATGTCAAGACAGAGCGGAAAAGTATATATAGTTGCCCGAAAGTCAGCAAATCAGACTTCTGCTGTAAACAAGAGGGTGAAGGAATTCTTTCTTGACGCTGATGATACAGAACTTATCAGAGACAAACGTGTCCTGATAGTAGATGATATTGTCAGTACAGGGGAGTCCCTTAAGGCGCTTAATGCTCTTGTAGAAAAGTCATCCGGCATTACTGCTGCAAAAGTAGCGGTACTCGCAGAAAACAATATAGCCAAGCGTGACAGAATCACCTTTCTTGAAAAGCTCTCTGTTTGATTTACACTTTTCAATATTTTATACCTGACATCAATGTATTGCATTAACGTAAAAAGAAATAAAAAACAAAAAAGGATGTAAAAAAATGAAAAAAGGAAAAAAACTGATTAATGATGAATATTAGATTGAAAAACTGGTTGCAGCAGGAATAATAATTGCAATAATAGCTGCTATAATTCTATGTATATATTTCTGGACAAATATGCCGGTATAAGCAGCGTACGTTCAGCAATGGGGAGTTATATGAGCAGGGAAGAGTAAAAATACTGCTTTTTCACTCAATTATTCCACACGAAAAGAATAAAAGGCTATATATAGGCTGAAACAAGGCTTTATAAACATTCGAATCCCACTCTGTCCGCTTTTTTAAGAAGCCTGTATTTCGAGAAAAACACCGAAATACAGGCTTTTCTGTTACCTACAGAAAGCAGGTGTAACTGAAATTTTGAAGTTCCGTGTGCGCAAAAAACAGTTGAAATGCACATGAAATGCACACGGAATGCACACGACTGAAAGGTAGTATAACGATAAGAAAGAAGCAGCTCCCTCGCGGGAGCTGCTGTTCTTATATTCACTGTACAATCTGCCGTCGTTTACAGCTCGATACGTTCAGGGGACGCTTTTTTTCGCATGATTCCCCACATCTTGTCTATATAGGACAAGGTATAGAAATTCTCATAGTAGTGGTAATAGAAAGCGCCCTTCAGTGTCATTTCATAGGTGCCGTCATGTTCCTTAATAAAGCCGCATAATTTCGCAAGCCATAATTCAAAGCCGTACATTTTCTTCAGCGGCACTCCGAAAAAGTTCTCAAAATCCATTGTATTCACTTTTGTACTGTATGCCGTCCAGAATAGCCAGTAAATCATTCTCTGACGCTTAGTAAAGCGTATAGTCAGAGATGTAGCGAGGTCTCCGGAACCTATCCTTTCGCAGTACGAGCCCACATCAAAAGTATTTATCTTGAACTGCTCTTTGAATAAACTCGTTGCAGAACAGCCGAACCCCAAAAAATTATCTCGGGTCATTGAGGAATAGTTTGCATCAGACCTGCTTGAAAATGTCCAGATGGAGCTTCTGGAATATCCCTGCCTGTAGCAGTACTCAGTAATAGCATCCAAAAGTTTACGTTTCTCTTTTTTTTGCAATGCAGAAATTTGAGTTTCTGTAAAAGTGAAATCGATAAACGGGTAAATGGCAATATGATTAGCCCCCAATGAAAAAGCCATGTCAATATCAGATCTCAGATCATCATAGGTCTGTCCGGGCAATGCAAAGATAAAGTCCATAGATACTGTTTCAAAAGGGACTGCCGTCAATGCAGCCTTCATCGCATCGGTATCTATTGCCTTTCTGCCGAGGATCTTCTGATACTTGCTGCAGAATGATTGAATTCCGATGCTGATCTTTGTTACTCCTACATCTTTCAGTACTTGCAGAACATCCGCATTCACATTATCGGGATGAAGCTCAACACCTATCCCCTCCGTGATGATGAAGTGTTCATTCAGCGCATCTATGATCTCTTTTATTCGGTTTGCAGCCAGTGCCGGTGTTCCGCCGCCGAAATAGAGACTGGTTGATTCCTTTCGCTCAGTATTCTGACCGCCGATAAGATGTATCTCTTCAATCAGAGAATTTATGTATCTGTCACATTGTTCGGCAGAATACAGCGTCTTGCAATAAGGGCAGAAGTTGCAGATACTTTTGCAGAACGGGATATGAACATACAGTCCAAGATTATCGCATTCTTCATACGGCAGTATCCGGTCATATTCATTTCTGAATGTAAACGGCTTCACAGACTTTGTAAGCCACATTCTCGTTAAACTTGTTATGATACTCATATTACTCTAAATAAATTTAAGATATGTACGAAGCATCTCAAGGATTATTCTGAGATTGCCACGGAACAGAAGTGTGTATTCAGCAACAAAAAAGTATCCGCAATGTTCGCAAAGTCCCGGTACATCTATACAGCGTCCGCATACAGAAATCTTTCCGTTTTCCATAACCACGCACTGATGACACGGTGTAGGGAAACTGTTTTCAATAATATACGGAAAAGCGCTTTTGAGGTTGAATACCGGTGCTCCTTCTTTCATCATCTGTTTTATCGTATCGCAGCATTTTGCCTTTTCTGTTTTGCTCAGAGCCAGTTCCTTTGTGTCTGGATAAGGTGTATGGAAATTGAAAGATACTGCACGAACATTTTGCGTATCACGGGCTGTTGTGCATACATCCCGGATACATTTCTTGTTGATCTGATTTACAGCCATGTAGAAACAGATATTGTCAGCAGTGGCGCTGCTGATGTTCTTCATGATCGTATCGTATGTGTCACCACGGATCTCATTATGATGCTCCTTGTCTCCGTCAAGACTTAAAAGAATCAGATCAGCCTCCGGCAGATCGATCGGGAACGTACCATTTGTGACCACATTCACAATGAGAAATCCCATTCTTTTCGCTTCAATGACCAGGTCTCTCAGGGTAAGTTCGCCGTCCTTCCATAGGAATGTTTCACCGCCGCAGAAGAACAGTATACGGATACCCATATCATAGAGCTGCTGCATTTCCTTTCGTATCTGTTCATACGGATGAACGATCGACGTAATGTTATTGACAGAGCAGTGCTTACAGTGCAGGTTGCATTTGTCGGTAACGATCACAGTTCCGAGGATCGGGGCTTTCTTTCTGAACAGGATTGTCTTTGCGCCAAAAGCGGCAAGGTATAAAAAAGATGAAATTTTCATAAGTTTCTCCTTTTATGTTATCAGACGTATCCTTTTTGTGATCCAATTGTATAATCCGTCAGCTTTTCTGACTTAAAGAAGTATATATTCTCTTTTTCACTCGCCTGCATCACTGGTATTCTGTGGTATATGGCGTTTTATTGCTAATGTATTAACTATATCTTGATGCTAAGGCCAACTTTCATCTGTACAAGTTTATCTCCGAGGTCTTTTTTCATTATCCTATATGCACGTTCCTTCGTACAATGCCCTGTACAGATAAGGTCAACTCCCATACTGTCAAGTGCTTGTGCAATATCGTGTATTTCCGAAGCAGGCTTTGTGAAAAGATGAAATCCTCCAATAATTGCATAAATATGCTTGTCAGGAAATGTTTTTCGGACTTCATTGACAATATTTATCACTCCGCCGTGAGAACATGAATTCAGTATAACAAGCCCCTTTGAAGAATCAATCACAAGACTCTGCTCATGTGAAAAGTCATCGGGTATAAATCCATGCGGAGTACGTCTGTACATACCGCCTTTTTTCCCGATAAGTGAAAGTCCCTCCGTCTTGTGAGGTATCAGGTATACTCCGTCCATGATGGTATAATCTCCCGAGGCCATGACTATCCTGTCATGATATTCAGAGATCATTTCACGGGGGATTCCTGCATAAAAGTGCAGAAAACCTATCTTTCCGTAGCAGTTATCGGAGGTACCGTCTCTCAGATAGAATTTAGCCTTTGAATTATTTCTGAAAAAAGCCGGCATGCCGTTTGCATGATCGCAATGTGCATGACTGAGTACAGCATGATCCACATCGGAGACATCAATACCGAGCTTTTTCAGATTCTTTATAAACAAATCGGAACCGCCTGTGTCAAGAAGTATCTTTTTTCTCGAATATTCGATAAGCAATGATAATCCCCATTCACTGCCAAGTCTTTTATTTTTGTCCCGTTTGTTATCAACGATCACTGTGATATTTGTATCCATTATCCGTCATCCATTTACGCAAATAATATTGTCTGTCGTTCTTAACTGATGATATTATTATATCATAATATACATTTTCTGTTACACAGCAATTCAGTAATAACAGATTATCATAATTTCTGCAATGTGTCAATACCTTTTATGGAAGAATATATATATAGAACAAGGCAGTCCAACGGACTGCCTTGTTGTAATGTTCAGATACGTTTTCTGTTCTGATTTGTCCCTTACAATTTATATTAGAAATTATATCAATCTGTGCAGTGCTATGTGCAGATGCGCCGCACAGATCAACATCGGAAAAGAATTATAACATCAGCTATTGATGTGTATGGATCAGTAAAGCCACTTTGAAGCAAATGTATCTGCGAATGAGTCTTTATTCTTTGAAAGAGCAAATACAGAGGTCTGAAGCTCTTCAAGGTTCATTTTCGGCTGTATTCCGTATACATGATAGTCGAAATACTGTACCATTTTCTCGACGTCTTCTGCTATGACTGCGTGACCTGATTTATGGATATTTATAGCAAGATGATCGCTGAGCCCAACATAATCCCACACATGCTTCATACCGAGGTAAGCCATCCATACTGACGGAGCATTTACCCAGTCCTCGCTTTCGCATGAGCCGATTATAAACAGATACCTGTCAGGATCACAGCAGAGAGAGCCCAGCATATGCTGATCCATCGGGAACTGCTCGGCGTTTTTGAACTCCATGAATCTTCCGTTGAACCAGCCCTGCTCGCCCGAAGCCTGTAGGCTTCCGAGAGGCTCATTTTCCTTATATGTATAAGATGAAGAACCGCCCTTGCTGGAGAAGTCATAGGTCTTTCCCACTGAGCTGTAGCGATACAGTGCCAGACCGCCTGCACCCGAGCATGAGGGAGCACACATCTTGATACGTGTATCGAATGCTCCGCATACAGAAGCTGCTTTACCGTATCTTGAAACACCTGTAACGATAGAGCTGTCAGGATTGATGTTCAGCTCCTTTGCGGCTCCGTTGTAAAGAGCGTCGAGTATCCTGCTGATTCCCCATGACCACGCCATAAGATCGCCTGTCTGCTGATCCCAGCTGTTACCGTAAGGATAGAGATCATAGAAAGCACCCTTGTGCTGGTTGTTATCCTGTGCAGTTCCCGGAGCGCTGAACATTCCGTCACTGTCGTAGGTTATAACTGCATAGCCGTTTGAAGTAGCGGTGCTTTCAGAAATACCCTTGTGCATACCAAGGATAACAGGAGCTCCGCCCTCATGGCGGACATTC
>JAGCYM010000066.1 GCA_017960805.1 Ruminococcus sp. | reverse complement strand
TCATTGGCAAGATTTTTCGCTATATGACACAATTCTCTCAAAATGCTGTATTCTTCCTTTGACAGATGCTTTACTTTTTGCTTTACCGTAAGATACATAGCTTTTCTCCTTTCTTTCAGATTTAGGATATTTCCTATGCATCTATTATAGTATATATTTTACTGATTATCAATAGTTTTAGTAAGAAATACGGCATTCATCCCCCACTTTCGCTTCACTTAGAAGTGGGGGTATTCTGCCGTGATATGGATAAATTCCATGGGCCTTTTTATAATATATAAAAGTCTGCTTGCTGATTGATTTTTAAGATCATTTTCTCGGTTTCCTTATAGCAAAGAAAAGAGAGTGTAGAAAAATGTTTCTTTTTTGTTTAGATTATTTTGATTGGTAAATCGTTATAATAAAACGGCAAATAATTATAGAAAAAAATTGAATCCTTGTATATAATTGTTGTGTAAATACTAAATGTTATATTTTGAGACGGTGGTGATAGAATGGATGTATCAACAGAAGAAGTGGATGGCACAAACAAGTCTGTTCCGATAACTGCCAATGCTTCCTCAGTCAAGGTTAAGAAACCGGTTGAGATAGCCTTACGAATTATTATCATAGGGCTTCTGATCTGTATGTTTATACCTGCATTTAACCCTACGCACCTAAGTGCTTTGTCTGACAAGAACGCTTCACTTTTTACGACCGGCATTTCATATGAAAGTCTATCGGAAGGATTTTCCAGGGCTCTCAAGAAGGGGTGGATAGAACAAAGCGTTCTCACAATGACTTACATAGGAGCTCTTATAACATGCCTTGGCCTGGTGACTGCCGGCATTGGATGCGCGGTAACGCTTGGCGAGCTTCGTCTGAAAAGAATCGGAGGAAGCCTTGGAATAATAGGAGGCATTACAGGTGCTGCCGGACTGGTTCTGACCCTTGTACAATACCCTGGGTATGTTAATTCAAAAAAGCCTGACAAGATCGAAGCCATGATACCTTTGGGCATATATGTATTTTTTGCGATAATTGCGCTGTGCATTATCATAGGTATCATATATCTTGTTACGCTCCCAAAGGTTACTGAAAAAGACAAATATGAAATGGCACCTAAATTCAAGCTGTTTCTTATGTTCCTTCCATTCATTGTTCTGCTGTTTCTTTTCAGTTATCTGCCGCTATGGGGATGGAGATACGCTTTCTATGACTATACTCCTGGTGCTGAGCTTACATCAGACAACTTCGTCGGATTCAAATGGTTTGCGTATCTGTTTGAAAATTCCGCTACCCGTTCAGATATCATAAGAGTTCTTACCAATACTCTCGCAATGAGCGGACTCGGACTGCTTACATCGTGGATGCCGCTGGCGTTTGCGATATTCCTCGCGGAAATAAAGAACAACCGTTTCCGTCGCGTTGTGCAGACGGTTACGACGATACCGAATTTCATAAGCTGGGTGCTTATCTACACCTTTGCTTTTGCACTTTTCTCAACAGAGGGCTTTGTAAATCAGTTCCTCATTGATGCAGGCGCATACACCGAACCAGTAAACTTCCTTATGGGCGAGGATGGTATATGGTTCAAGATGCTGCTGTGGGGCTTATGGAAATCCCTTGGCTGGAACGCGATAATCTACATAGCCGCCATAACCGGAATTGACCAGCAGCTTTATGAGGCAGCGACTATTGATGGAGCTGGAAGATTTGCGAAGATCTGGCATATCACGATACCTGAGCTGATGCCTACATTCTTTGTTCTTCTGCTGCTTGCCATCGCCGGAATTCTTTCAAACGGTATGGATCAGTACCTTGTATTCAAGAACGCTACAAACAAGAATACCATAGAAGTACTCGATCTGTATGTATATAACCTTGGCCTCGGCGGAAGCGGCGGAATGAGCCAGATACCTCTCTCAACCGTAGTGGGAATGGTCAAATCTCTCATAAGCGTAATACTGCTGTTTGCGGCTAACCGTGTTTCAAAGGCTATCCGCGGCGAGAGCATCGTATAAGGAGGAGAGCAATATGAACGATAATACCCTCCCGAAGCGTGATTCAATAAGTGCGCAGCACAGGAAGACCGTAGCAGGAAACCTGATATTCAATATCCTGAACTATCTGTTTTTCACGCTTTTCGCGATCGCTTGTTTCTTCCCTTTCTATTATCTGTTTATCAATACGATAAGCGACAATGACCTTGTCAGCAGCGGCGCGGTAAAGCTGTTCCCAAGAGGTATCCACTTCGGCAATTATATCAGTCTGTTGAATGTTAATGACCTTGGTTCCTCATTCCTCGTCTCAGTATCAAGGACAGTCATCGGCACGATCCTTATGGTTCTCGCGTCAGCGTTTGTCGGCTATCTTGTTACTAAGAAGGAAATGTGGGGAAGGAAATTCTGGTACCGCTTCCTTATCATTACGATGTATTTTAACGCGGGACTTATCCCGTGGTATCTGAATATGTCAATGCTTGGACTTACCAACAATTTTATGGGCTACATCATTCCCTCGATCATGTCGCCTTATAACATAATCCTGGTAAAGACATATATTGAATCGATACCGAGAGAGCTTGAAGAAGCTGCTGCGATCGATGGAGCAGGATACTTCGCAATATTCCGAAAGGTGATATTCCCTCTTTGCAAGCCTATACTTGCTACTATCGCGATATTCGGAGCAGTAGGACACTGGAACTCTTTCACAGATTCGCTGATACTTATGTCGGGAAATCCGAAGCTGTTTACGCTGCAGCATCGTCTTTACATCTACCTGACAAGTTCGTCAAACATATCTGCTTTCATGTCCTCAGGAAACGTTACCAATGAAATGGTAACCTCTCTTCTGAATATGAAAACCATTAAGTTTACTGTGGCAATGGTCACACTCATCCCTATTCTGATAGTATATCCGTTCCTTTCAAAATATTTTGAAAAGGGCATTATGCTGGGCGCAGTAAAGGGCTGATCAATCCGACGCAATAATAATTCAAATAAAAAATCATTAAGGAGTGAAATTTGCTATGCAAAGAATGAAGAAAACAGCTGCAGGACTGCTTTGTCTGATAATGATGTTATCAGCTGCGTCATGCGGCAGCAACCAGAACGAGGCGACTGGTGAGACGACTACCAAGACTGGTACACAGAACACTACAGAGAAGGAAACTGACGATCTCGATGATATTATCCCTAAGGAGACCGTTACCCTCGAAGTCTACTCTCAGCTCGCGAATTATTCAGGTGAACAGATAGGCTGGTTCGCCGATGTGCTGAAGGAGAAGTTCAATGTCAAGCTCAACATCATAAACAATGCGGAAGGCACATTCGCTACCCGTATGGAAGCCGGCAATCTCGGGGATATCGTAGTATTCGGAAACGATTCCGATGACTATGTTCAGGCTGCCAAGGCAGGACTGCTGTTTGACTGGGAGGACGAGGATCTTCTCGATGAATACGGTTCATACATAAAGGAGCACATGGGCGTTGCTCTTGATAAGAACAGAGGTATTACAGGAAAGCTCTACGGATTCGGATTTGATGTAAGTGAGTCTGCTGATCAGCACGCTGCGTACTTCTATTATCCTGATGTACGTTTCGATCTCTATGAGGAAATTGGTTCTCCTAAGATAAGCACTCTTGAGGATTACATCCCGATGTTTGAGGCTATGCAGAAAGCATGCCCGACTTCAGACTCCGGCGGAAAGACATATGCCGTATCGATGTTCCCTGACTGGGATGGAAATATGGTAATGTATGTCAAGGCTACAGCTGCTCTTTACGGATATGACGAGTTCGGTTTCGGCCTTTATAACATGGATAAGCAGGAATACGAAGACGCTCTTAAGAAGGACGGTATGTACCTGCGCTGCCTGAAGTTCTACAACCAGCTTTATCAGAAGGGACTTGTTGATCCCGATTCAATGACACAGACCTTCAACGAGGCTGCTGAGGCATACAAGGACGGCGCTGCATTCTTCAATCTGTTCCACTGGATGGGCGGCGATCTCTACAACACAGACGCTCATGTTTCAGAGGGCAAGGCTATGTACGCTCTTACTCCTGATGACGCAAAGAACTATGTTGACGGCCTTAATGTTTTCGGCGGCAACCGTGTATGGACCATCGGTTCAAAGACTGCTGAGCCTGAGCTCTGCATGGCTATCATCAACTGGCTCTGCACTCCTGAAGGATATATGACAATGAAGTATGGTCCTAAGGGCGCTACATGGGATCTTAATGACAGCGGTAAAGCATACTTCACAGAGCTTGGAAAATCAGCTATAACAGACGGAAGCAGCACAGATATGTCTGCTGCAGGATATTCCGGATTCTATACAGACGGTATGTGCCAGATCAACAATACGACCTGGGCTCCGGACGCTATCAATCCTGAAACAGGTGAAAGCTACAACTATCTTATGTGGCAGTCCTATAACGAAAGCCTTGTTCCTTCCGACATTCTCTCAAAGTGGAGAAAATGGGCAGGAGCTAACAACGCTGATGAATATCTTGAAAAGAATGGTCACATCTCTATAAAGCTTGGAACAAGCTTCTCAGAGAGCACAAAGGATGCTGATCTCACTACAGTATGGGCACAGGTTGCTGACTGCATCAAGACAGGTTCATGGAACGCTGTATACGCAAACAGTGATGAAGAGTTCAACAAGATAGTTGATGACATGATCAGCAAGGCTAACGAGTACGGTTATGAGAAGTGCGTTGAATTCCAGCAGAAAGAAGCTGAAAGAAGAAAGGCACTCGAGGACGAGGCTAAAAAAGCAAACTAAGCAATCTCCCGTTCTTTCATTGAGCTAAAAAGGCAGAAATTGTGGAAGGGATCATTTCCCTTTCACTGTTCCTGTCGAAAAAATGTATTTTTGTTCCGATAGATTTCTTTTGATCGGGTCAGATCCCGCGGAGAATGTCATACTTTCAAGGAGGTGCGCGATGGGACTATTCAGACCGGACGGTATAATATACTCTCTGATGACAAAATTTTCCAACATGGTTCTTTTATCACTGTGCTGGCTGATATGCTCACTGCCTGTTGTGACTATAGGCGCGTCAACAACAGCTCTTTATGCGGTATGTCTTAAAATGCACGATGATGACGATGCACACGTTGCGAGAAGATTCTTCGGGTATTTCAAAAGCAATTTCCGTCATGCGACATTTGTCTGGATTCCACTGATGATAGTCGGGGGAATGCTTCTATGGTCATCTTACCTGTATTTTTTCGGTATACCACAGATGCCCGGAATATCCGGTATCCTGCTTGCAGTACTGGTGATCGCTTCAGCTATATATCTTATATGCATTACTTACGTTTTTGCATGTGTTGCGAGATATGAGAACACTCCTTTACAGAGCATGAAAAATGCAGTGTTCATCGGCCTCAGATATATAGGAAGAACACTGATAATGGCTGCGATAACGCTCGCGATCCTGTTTGTCGTGATGTGGAACTATACGACAATGCTTCTCGGGCTGATATTCGTACCAGCATTTCTCTGCTATGTTAACTGCTCCTTCATCAAGAGAATATTCGGAGAGCTGGAAGAAAGAAGAAATAATATAGATGCAGCACCGAACAACTGATGTACGGTGCTGTACTTATTATGACACAATAAATCATTGACACGATAATTTGCCGGAGCTATAATTATATCGTACAAAAACGTGGATTTTTATAAGAAAACGGCTATTTTCTATAACAATATGATTTGTGGAGGTGAGTATGCATATGTATCCGATAGCGGAGGATTACTCAGAAACACTCTATTACCCGGATCCGACAATTCCATTAAACACATGGCAGGGGACTGCGGGTGACTTTCCTACAATGTCTTATGCCAACCACTGGCACAGCGATTTTGAATTCGTGTATATAGTAAGCGGCAGCATGAAGGAAAATATAAACGGCAATGTAATTGATCTGAAAAAAGGTGATCTGCTGTTTGTAAATTCCCGCAGCATGCACTTTAACTACTGGACAGAGCCCACAGAGTGTGACTTCATCTGTCTTGTCATACATCCTTCCCTTATAGCTGTTCACGCAGCGGAAGAAGACAGTGAAAAGCTGTTTGGCAGCAATGCAGTGCCGTATATGATGATATCTGCTGAAGCACCTGATAATAAGAGAATTTCAGAGAAGTATCTGTCGCTTCATAAAACTATTCTATCGGAGAAGCGAAGCGGATATGAACTGATGGGGAAAATATATGATATGTTCTCCCAGCTTCTCACAAGGTCTTCTGAGACCAGTCCTGTCCAGGCTTCAGAGCAGCGCCAGATAGAAATACTTCATCGCATAACAGGTTTCATACAGAAAAACTATCAGAACAAGCTTACCCTGAAGGAAATATCAGAAGCAGGGCTTGTTGGTCGAAGCAAATGCGGAGATATTTTCAAGAAGTATCTCGGGAAGACACCTATTGAATATCTTACTGAATACCGCATATTAAAAGCTGTGGAGCTTCTGCGGTGCAGCGATATGAGCATTACCGAGATATCTATGCAGTGCGGGTTCGGCGGCGCTAGCTACTTCACGGAAAGATTTGTGGATCTTATGGGTTATACCCCGACAGAATACAGAAAGCGCGGATGTGAAGAAAGGGATAATGAAAGAAAATGGGAGTACATCCCTGCATGGACCTGATCTTCCTCACACAACATAATATGCATGATAAGAGCCTTTTCTACGAGAACGGAGAGAAAAGGCTCGATTTATGTGTGCTATGAAAAGCAATACTCGAAAAAACATTGTTTCCAGTTGTTGTATTTTTTGCAACAACCGGAAACAGAAATTTTGCAAAACACGTAACAATTCCTAATAAATGAGTTGTCGCATATTTTGAGATAACTGAAACAACTCTAATACGGATGCTGATAGTTCTGAGTCATCAGCATAACGAAAAACATAAAGTATATAGAACTAGCTGAAAATACCAGGGAAAAGTTTTTTATTAATTATACTATGTATAATCAAAATGAATATATACTAAGAACTTGATAAGAAAATTGTATTTTACACTTATGGAGTGTAGGAAAACGAACGGTAAATCAAAATTAGCGTGAATAGGATTATATTATTGGTTTTGAATTTGAAGAACGAAGCTTTAGTTGACAAATTTTCACTTGTGTGATATACTATTTAACATGGTGTGGCCGCACTTAACAACATATTATTTTAAGGAGTACATTATGAGAAAAATTAAATCATTTATTTCAGTTCTATTATCATTAATCATCGTAAGTGTGTTTGCTACAAGTCTTGTTTCTTCTGCAACGACTCCAGCAAGCAAAACCATAGGCACAGTAATGCATCCTCAAATTGAATCTTATTATTGTGGTGTTGCATCATTGCAGTCTGTTTTAATAAATGAAAATTCGCGATCTTCGAAGACTCCCATAGTGAAAGCGAGTTACCTAGGAATAATAAGTAATCAAAGAACAATAGCTAGTTTTATAAAAGGATATTGAGGATATGATGTTGATCAGTATCATCAAACACCTTGGTATACATATGGAAATCCAAGTGATGGAAATACTAATCCTCCTTGCAAAACATTAAATGCATTGACTGATAACAATTGGGATATTGCAGGCAGAAACACAGGAAAAGGGGATTTCACTATACCAAATATTCAGAAGTATATTATGAATAGTATAAATAAAGGCCATTGTGTAATGGCAAATGGACAAACGGGATATTATAATAATAAAGGACAATTTGTTAGAAACATCACTTATAATGCGTATATTGGAAGTAAGAAAGTTACTTATCCTAATACTACAGGTCATTGGGTAGTTGTAAAAGGTTATGAAAACAGCGGTAAAACTTTAATTATTGTTGATCCAGCTGCTAATAGCAGTGCACTTAATTCAAGCTGGAAGGTTCTTACAAATAGTACTTATAAAGTAAATATAAATGAGTTTTACGATTTTATTGGAAATGGATCTCATGGAATTGTTTACCATAAGTAAGGCAAATATAATATGAAGCACATTGAAAAAGCTCTCCAAATGGAGAGCTTTTTTGCAACCTGATTCAATATAAATGGGAAATTAAATATTCAGTATTCAATGATATATGGCCAATTACTTGACATGCGTGCTACATGTGGCACAAATAAAAAGGACTGTGTATGCCGCTCAGACTGCCACAGCTGCACGGGCATTTTGCCCACCCTTGCCGGTGACTGCCCAGTAAAAATCGAAACCAATATAAATCTCACTCGCATTCCAGCAGTGCGGGGATACGGCGCAGTTATTACGCTGTTT
>JAGCYM010000065.1 GCA_017960805.1 Ruminococcus sp. | reverse complement strand
GTACCGGGTGACATTATTCTGTATCAGGGCAACAAGATCACAATATATTACGCCGAGAATACATGGGATTTCACAAAGCTTGGTCACATCAATAATATCACACAGGAAGAACTGAAAACCTTGCTCGGTGACGGAGATGTCGCGGTTTCACTTTCAATATCATAAAAGGAGAACTCATTAATGAATATCACAAGTAAAATTCTGCTTTCTATTATTACAGGTACTTGCTTAGTATCGTTTACAGCTTGTGGAAGTTCAGATAGCAACAACCAATCATCACAGCAGGTAACAACCACACAGCAGGAACAGACAACGGATACAACTACAACAGCTACGACGAAAGAAGATAAAACTACTCCCGAAGTTACAGTGGAAAACAACGCAACAGCAAAAGCAACCGATAGCACAGAGAGCAATACTCTTGTAGTTTACTTCTCACGCACGGGAAACACCGAAAAGATAGCTGAATACCTGATAGACATTGCAAACGCAGACAGCTATGTTATCGAAGCGGCTGTTCCCTACACAGACGAGGACATCGAATACAATAACGATTCCTGCCGTGCTAATCAGGAGCAGAATGATAAATCAGTACGTCCTGAGATAGTTGATCCTATTTCTTCCATCGACAGCTATGATACAATATTCCTCGGCTATCCGATTTGGTGGGGACAGGAGCCTCGCATTATAGACACTTTCCTTGAAAACTATGACTTCTCAGATAAGACCGTTATTTCCTTCTGCACATCAGGCAGCAGCGGTATTAGTACAAGTGAGAAAAACATCTCGGAACTTGTAACTATCGGAACTCAGCTTGAAGGCAGACGTTTTCCTGCGGGAGCGTCAGAAGATGAAGTAAAAGAGTGGTACGATACACTTAATTTGAATAAATAAAACATAAAACGGAGGTATTCATCATGTTAGGAAATTTCAGTTATCACAATCCCACAAAGCTCTATTTCGGAGAAGAATCTCTCAATTATCTCAAAGATGAGATGAAAAACTATGGACAGAATGTCCTGTTCGTTTACGGCGGCGGTTCTATCAAAAAGAACGGTCTGTATGACGAGATAATCGCTATCCTCAAGGAGTGCGGCAAGAATGTTGCAGAGGTATCGGGCGTTATGCCGAACCCGACTTCCGACAAGCTGAACGAGGGCGTAGCTATTGCCCGTGAGAACAAGACAGACTTTATCCTTGCTGTCGGTGGTGGTTCTGTATGCGACTATTCAAAGGCAGTTTCCGTTTCTGTCAACTGCAAAGATGATCCGTGGGAGAAATACTTTATACGCTTTGAAGAGCCCGACTGTGACATCATTCCTGTAGGTTGTGTACTGACTATGACAGGTACAGGCTCAGAGATGAATGGTGGTTCTGTAATAACAAACCGCCACACCAAGCAGAAGATAGGTCATGTGTTCGGTGATGATGTAATGCCGAAGTTTTCTATTCTCAATCCTAAATACACCATGACACTTCCGAAATATCAGATGGTTGCAGGCATTTATGATATTTTCAATCACATTTGCGAGCAGTATTTCTCAGGCGAGGATGATAACACCTCTGACTATATCAGCGAGGGACTGATGAGAGGTCTTATACACGCAAGTCGTATCGCTGTGGAGAATCCGCAGAATTATGAAGCACGTTCCAACATTATGTGGACAGCTACATGGGCGCTGAATACGCTTGTCGGAAAGGGAAAGTCTGAGGACTGGATGGTACATATGCTCGGTCAGGCTGTGGGAGCATATACTGACGCTACTCACGGTATGACACTGGCGGCTGTTTCACTGCCTTATTACAGATATATCATGCCATATGGCTTGAAGAAGTTTGCACGCTTTGCAACAGAAGTATGGGGCATCTCACGTGACAACAAGACCGACGAGCAGCTTGCAAACGAGGGGCTTTCCGCAATGGAAAGCTGGATGAAGGAGATTGGGCTTGTGATGAACCTGAAAGACCTCGGTGCAACTGAGGATATGATCGAGGGGATCGCAGACGCTACATTCATTCTTAATGGCGGCTACAAGGTGCTTGATCATGCTGAAGTGATTCAGGTATTGAAAGCAAGTATGGGGTAATAAACGATAATTCTATAAAACGGAGGTAATCACTATGAGTAAAAAATTAGTAGCATATTTCTCAGCAAGCGGCGTTACCGCTAAACTGGCAAAAAATCTCGCAGAAGCAGCAGGGGCAGACATTTATGAGATACGCCCTGAAGAACCATATACAAACGCAGACCTCAACTGGCAGAACAAGAACAGCAGAAGCTCTGTCGAGATGAAAGACAAGTCCTTCCGTCCTGCTATTGCAGATACAAATGCAAATATCGCAGACTATGATACTATCTTCGTTGGGTTCCCAATATGGTGGTATGTAGCACCTACTATTATCAATACATTCCTTGAAGCTTATGATTTTTCGGGAAAGACTATCATTCTATTTGCAACATCCGGCGGAAGCGGTATGGGCAATTCTGCAAAGGAACTTCGCCCCAGCGTATCAGACAGTACAGTTATCAAGGACGGCAAGCGTTTCAGTGCAAATGCTTCTGTGAGCGAACTGAAAGAGTGGGTTAAGTCGCTTGGCATCTGATAAAAGGAGCATACAATGAGCATTGTAGTAAATCTCAGATACACAGGCAAGAACGGTTCTGCAAAAGCTTTTGCAGACGAAATGACTTCAAGCGGAACAGTTGATGCGATCAGAAATGAGGACGGCAATCTCAGATATGAGTATTTTCTTTCCTTTGATGATCTGGAAACAGTTCTGCTGATAGATGAATGGACAGATCAGGCGGCTATTGACCGTCACCATGCATCGCCAATGATGCAAAAGATTGCCGAGCTTCGTGACAAATACGATCTTCACATGACGGTGGAGCGATATGTCAGTGATGAGGGCGGCATACCTGACAAGGACGAGGAATTCATAAGGAAGTAGGTGTCACAATGACTGAAAAGATAGTGCAGACAGCAGGAAGAGAGGCTCTCGGTGAGTTCGCTCCCGACTTTGCGCATTTCAACGATGATATCCTGTTTGGTGAGAATTGGAACAATACCGATATTGACCTGAAGACGCGGTCTATTATCACAGTGGTAGCCCTCATGTCTCAGGGCGTGACGGATAATTCTATCCGCTATCATATCCAGAACGCTAAAAATCACGGCATATCGCAGAGAGAAATGGCAGCAGTCATTACTCACACTGCTTTTTATGCTGGCTGGCCTCACGTATGGGCGGTGTTCAATATCGCTAAGGAAGTTTATGCTGAGAACGCTCCTGCCGTTTCCGATAAGAACAAGTTCCAAAACGAGATAATATTTCCCATAGGCGAACCGAATCCTTACGGCGATTACTTTGTGGGACAAAGCTATCTTGCACCTGTTTCCACGGAACAAATACCGATCTACAACGTGACCTTTGAGCCTGCCTGCCGAAACAACTGGCATATCCATCACGCAAAAAGCGGCGGCGGACAGATGCTTATCTGTATTGGCGGCCGCGGTTGGTATCAGGAATACGGAAAAGAGCCGAGAGAACTAAATCCAGGCGATATTGTCAATATCCCTGCCGAAGTCAAGCACTGGCATGGTGCGGCTAAGGATAGCTGGTTCGCACATCTTGCAATCGAAATTCAAGGCGAGGATTGCAGTACGAAATGGTGCGAGGCTGTGTCCGACGAGGATTACAATAAACTGAAATAGTATATGTAAAGGCAGCCGTAATGGCTGCCTAACTTTTATCACTTTTCCATAAAAAAAACGAAACATACAAAAAAGTCCTCACAGCCGAAACTGTGAGGACTCATTGTTTTTAATCAGATAAACACATTAACGTGAATATCTCACCAGCTTAGTATCCTACGCTTAGTGGACTTCGCGTAAAGGTATTCTTTAGCATCGTCCAGATTCAGCGTAAAATAGCCGATCTGCGTATATTTCCGAATTACTTCTTTTCGCTTATTGCAGCCTGTACTGTGGATAGTGTGGCAATCAAAATAATATTCATAAAAGGCTGTATTACGCTGAGGATTTGATACGACAAAAGTCCTGCGTTGTCAGAAGTTATAATAGAATAAAACAAAAGCTGGAAAGTTGCTCCTTAACTTGGAATAGTATTCATACATTTTTGAGATACATCAATTCATCTCATTTACTGTAATCTGCATTTTACAATTGCTTCTGTCACATCAGTCAATACAAGCACACCATTTTGATTATAAACGTCAAAGGATACGGCTACAATTCCATTTTTATCATTACGCTTAACGAGGTTTGTTATAGTTGCTTTTCCTGTCAGCACATCTTCTGCGAAAACGGGCTTGTGCCATTCAATTTTGGTTGATTTACCTGCAAGCAGTTCATTACCAAAAAAATCTACTTCAAGGTACTTTGCCCAGACAGCCATGAATGACATAACACCGGGAGCAATAAGTTTACCGAAGTGAGTTGTCTTTGCATATTCCTCATCTGTATGCAGCGGCAAATCATCGTACTCTTTAGCAAATGCAAGCATTTTATCTTTGGCTATAACCGCAGGGGCTACCTCAACGCTCATTCCGAGTTTCATTTCATCAAAATACATATTATACCTTCTGAGTATATAAGAAAATGACCTTTATAATTTTGCTTTTGGAAATATATGTATTATACCATAGACAGGATTATTTATAAATAATAAAATCATATCTGTTTGAAAAGTCTCAAAAACTTACAAAATATCAAATTTCAGTCATAGAATATAGTTCAGAGCACAAATTCAACTCCGTAGCGGCAGTTTTTTGTGTTTTGATTAAACAAAATCTCGCAATAATTAAAAAATATTTTTTCGAAAAAGGTATTGACAAATGGATTTTTGTATGATATAATCCTGAACATAAGCTATGAGGAAGACAAGCAGAGGATTGCCAATGTCTGCAGAGAGCCGACGGTCGGTGTGAGTCGGTGTCAAGCAATGCTATGTATCCCTTCTGAGCCGGAATGCTGAAAGGATTTCAGTAAGCGTTCCCGTGATTCTGCGTTAATGAATAGGACTTGCTGGAGTCTGAAGTGGTGTTACGCAATAGCGGCACAATTTGAGTGGTACCGCGGGTAATCAGATTATGATACTCGTCTCAAAG
>JAGCYM010000064.1 GCA_017960805.1 Ruminococcus sp. | reverse complement strand
GTTGAGTTGTTGTGGTTGTAGATTCAGCTGTGCTCGTAGTCGTAGACTGAGTTGTTGTGGTTGTAGATTCAGCTGTGCTAGTAGTCGTATACTGAGTTGTTGTGGTTGTAGATTCAGCTGTACTCGTAGTCGTAGGTTGAGTTGATGTGGTTGTAGATTCAGCTGTGCTCGTAGTCGTAGACTGAGTTGTTGTGGTTGTAGATTCAGCTGTGCTCGTAGTCGTAGGCTGAGTTGTTGTGGTTGTAGATTCAGGTGTGCTCGTAGTTGTTACCTGAGTTGTTGTAGTCGTAGGAGCAGATGTGCTCGTAGTTACTAACTTAGTTGTTTTAGTTGAAGAAGCAGCCGTGCTTGTTGTCGTAGCAGTAGCAGTAGAAGTAGTTGTTGTAGAGGTAGCTGTTTTTGTTGTCGTTGATGAAGATTCTGTTGTCCGCTTTTCTACCGGATATTCAGACGAACAACTTCCCGTATAGTTCCCTTTGAACTCAACTTCAATTCTGCCAAGGCCTGACTTATAATTATTATCATATGAATAGGTGTAATCAGCGCCATCCGTTAGTTCTTTTTCACCAACTAAAACTTTAATCGATGGAACACTATCATCAAAACCATCATGAGTAATTCTTATAACCGGCTTATTGCCTGAATCAGACAGTGCAAGCGGCGCAATATTTACAAGAATAATTCCAGTCTTTGAACCACTGTGCTGTGAATCAGATTTTATAGAATATATTACTGCATACTCGCCAGCGTTTATTCCTGTCGGGATCTCCGGAACGTAAGTCATTCCATCAACCGAATAGGTGATTTCTCCACCTGTAACACTTCCACCTGAAACAAGTTTCTGATTTTTTCCGTTATATGTAAGATTTTCAGCCTCAGGCACAGTATACTGTATAGCAGCTTCAGTTATCTTCCATTCACAGTAGTAAACAGCATCAAACTTGTAGTTACCCTTTGATTTTCCGCTGATAAGTGCTTCAGCCTTATACGAACCGACATCTGTGGCGCTATTGTTCTTGTATATAACAGTGAGTTCATCACCATCTATCACTCCTGTTAGTTTTGCATTTACAGTCTTAGCAGTTCCGTCATATACAAAGCTCGTAGAATTATCCCACTTAAGCGTGATTTCCCTGGGCACAACATGTATGATGGATTTTTCCGGGATAAGATTATAATTATCAGAAACAACAGAAATATCATACATCATATCATAATCACCGACAGGTGATTTCTCAGTATATGATGAAACGACATCAAGTGAACCAAGTATAGCGGATATATCATCACCCGCAACAAGCCCTTCTGCAACTATCTCAGTTACACCGATCGGATCTCCATAGGAGATAGTCTTTTCTTTAGGATATACAATAAGATCCGCCTTATTAATAGTCCAGTCCACACTCTTAGAGCTCTCAGCACAGGTATAGTTTTTACTTGAAAAAGAAATGATCTTAGCAGAGTATGTTCCAGCGTTTGTCGCTTTGTTACCTGATAAAGAAGCTGTTATCTTATCATTGTTAACAGTACCTGAGATTGTCGGATTCAATTGCTTTTCAGTACCGTCATAAACAAGAGTGAGTTCAGAAGGCCAGATAACCGACACTGCCTTAGGTTTGACTGTAAGAGTTCCTGCCTTTATAACAGTCTCATAATTGGCAAGTTCAGGAATAGAAGGAGTAATTATGTATGTTCCGACCGGATCATACTGAGCATAAGATATCTCGCACGAAAAATCATCAATTAGTTTTCCCTCATCAGAAGGAATGAGGCCATCATAAACAACCTTGATCTTATTCGGCGCAGTTTCTCCATATGTGATCTCTCTATCCTCAGCTGTAACATTCAAAAGCTTTTTCTTAACAGATAAAGTACCATTTTTAACTGTATAAATATAGTCAGAAGTTTCCGGAAGTATTCCTCCAAGTTCATATTCCCCTGCCTTACCTCCTTCAGCAAACAGGGTCTTAGCTGTAACTTCCGTTGGGAACAGATCTTTATCTGATTCAAACAGTCCGGTATACTTAACCTTAACTTTTCCTGAGAATACATCACCATATGTAATAGTCTGATTTTCAAACTCAGCAACAAGGCTGACAGGAGTTATCTTTACATCAATTTCAATCGATTTAGCAGTGTAATTTTTAGATTTATTAAGAGTTGCAGTTACCTTATATTCACCACAGTGGACCGGAGCATCTGTTAATTCCGTATATGTCCCATCTTTAAGCTTCTGACTCCATTTAAAGGACATTGAAAGATCACGGTCAAGATTATCTGTTACAAATAACGATTCTTTAAGTAATGCTTTTTCTCCCGTATACGAAAGAGATATTAAAGATTTACCATCAGCAGTTGCAAGTGATGGTTCAGCCGGATTAACAGTCAGATTTCCGAGAGAATATGTAAAAGCATAGTCAGAAAAAGCTGTTTCATCAAAAGTAACTGTAATCGGGAAAGTTCCAACTCCGGTATACTCATCAGAAACCACAACAGCATTCTTGATAGAAGATTTAAGAGGAGCGCTTATATCCCCGTCAACCTGAACTTCAAAAACGGGTGTCTCAGAATACTCAATCGTAACATCAGGAACAGTTATAGTAACAGTCATATCAACGACCTTGAAGAACACCTTTTCAGAGATAAGCTCTTGATATTCTTCAGTACCTGGTACAGTCGCGATGACATAGTAGCTTCCAGGTACGGATGGTACCTCTGATAAAAGAGTATCATCAGAAGCGTTATAGTAAGCAAATACTGGTTCACCATACTTTGCAGCCACTGAAGGAACAGAAGGTGTATCGCCAGCTTTCCAGTCTGATATCTTTAGCGGTGAAGTCCAGGAATTCTCCTTAATGGTAGGTGAACCAGCTTCTGCAATGACTTTAGCTTCCAATTCACTTAAATTAAGTTGATTATATGCTACTGGAGAATCAATGACGTCATTTCTGGTTCGCCTTTTTGAGTCAAGTCCGTACCATAGCATTCCATCATAATAGCGCAGACCATAAATCCTGTTTAATGCTTTTTCAGTATCAGAAAGATCATAAAGGTCTATATACACACCATTATGATATGAGTAGACAGCATCCTGTGCAGAAAAATACAAAATATCATTCACCACAACAGGAACAATATATGAATCTCCCCAATAATAATCCGGGTCATCCAGATAATCCCAGCATGCAAGTTTTTCATCAAGTTTTTCAGTTAGAGGAATACTCGTAGTTGTATGTGATGTTCCGTCAAAGGAAAACAACGTGAACTGGACGTCAGTTTTATTACCGGAAAGAGCTAACCACTTGTTCTGATAACGGCAGATTGTACTTTTTATATTTTTCCAAAATGCACCGGTGAAGGTCGAAGGAACAGAATAATTATAATAATCATTTTCAAAGCTGTCCAGCCAGTCAGTCTTATTATGAGCGGAAGTAGCATTGAAAAGTTCTTCAGCCGTTCCAAGGAAATTTTCATGTTTAACAAACCCATAATATCCATAATACTGATCATCCCATGTGACGTCTACATGATACCAGCTGTCATCAATAAGCACAGCATTCCATGCATGCCCGAGCTGTTTGCTCATAACCAGTTTCGTCGGGACACCTACCTTATTGAGAAGCATAGCATACAAATCAGCATACCCCTCACATACAGCCATTCCATTCTTCAGCATACCAAAAGCCGAATGTTCTTCGTTGTCAGGACGTGTAACCTTCCCCATGTAAGCAGGATAATCATAATCGAAATTTGTAGCCAGATACTCATGGAAATATAGTGCTTTTTCTTCATCAGACCATTCAGATTTAACAGGAACAATTATTTCATCAATTATCGATTTGTATTCAGCAAGTTTTTCATCATATTGACTGTCATCAAACCGATAATTAATTTGTATGGTATCACCTGTAGGCTCCCAGAGAACACCGTTATCAAGTGCGCAAATGCCGACATCAAAACAATTCTTGACATAACGGAATACTGAAATAAAGCTTTCATGGTTCTCCACAGTCATATCCAAACCATAAGGAGCATATTCAGCTCTTGATTTATGTTCAGCTAATGCAAGATATGTTGCCTGTGCAACTTTAGCACTCTCCTCAGCTGACAGATCTCCAACAGGACCTATAAAAGAAAAATCAGGCGCTTCCAAAGGATCAGCTGCTTTTGAAACAACAGGCATCATCGGAAGCTCCATTGCTGTTAAACAAAGAGAAAGCGCAGTAGCTACCCATTTTTTAAAACTTCTTGTTTTTTCCATAATTCTCACCCTTATTTAGTATCCGGAACAGTACACACAAATCTCCCGGATGAAATACCTAGTTGTATAATATCACATGAGAACGGGAAAGGTCAATTCGCATTATGCTATAATATATTTAAATGTATATATGCAATATCACAAATTACATGGAGAAAATCGGCGTCTTTAAATGAAATCGCACTAAATATAGTGTTAGTTAAAAGATAGTTCAAATACATTTTATCCACCATTTTCGCAAAATTGGGGTTGCACAGCAAAGAAAAAAATAATATAATTTAATATGAGGTATTGTGGGAATAAAATAGGCTTAATAAATCCCACAGAATCAAAACAATACAAATAAGGAGTTGATTCATTATGAAGCTGACAAGAACCATTTCTGCCGCAGTTTCTGCAGTTATGTTCGTTACATCCTCTATTGTCGCCGCACCAGTTTTCGCAGCTGATTCTGGCGAGATGCGCAGTATGTCAACGCTCGAAATCGTAGAAGATATGGGCATTGGTATCAATCTCGGCAACACAATGGAAGCCACAGGGGGACTTGGTGCAACCGCATCAGTAACAGCATACGAGACATCATGGGGTAGCCCGGAGATCACAAAGAAGATCATCCAGGGATACGCAGACGAGGGATTCGGAGTTCTGAGAATTCCGGTAGCCTGGTCTAATCGTATGAAGGACGACGGTACTTACACTATAGACTCAGATCTAATGAAGAGAGTTACTCAGATAGTAGACTGGACACTTGATGCTGGTATGTATGCTATCGTAAACCTCCACTGGGACGGTGGCTGGCTCGAAGAGATGCCAACAAATGAAGAAGAGTGTATGAAGAAGTATACTCGCATCTGGGAGCAGATAAGCGATAACTTCAAGGACTACGGTGATCACCTCGTATTTGAGGGACAGAATGAAGAACTAGGCTGGAATTCAGTATGGAACCAGTACTCAAATTCTGGTAATAAAGAAAAGTCCTACAATCTTGTTAACAAGGTAAACAAACAGTTCATCGATACCGTAAGAGCAAGCGGATCAAACAACTCTTACCGCCACCTTCTTATCGCTGGATACAACACAGATCTTAATCTGACATGCGATCCTCTGTTTGAGATTCCTTATGATCCGGTAAACAGACTCGCTGTATCAGTTCACTATTATATCCCTTCTACGTTCGCTATCCTCGAAGAGGACGCAGACTGGGGCAAGGCAGTTTCTACATGGGGTTCTGCTTCTGAAAAGGCAGAGCTTGAGAAGAATCTTGACCTTGTAAAGTCCACATTCTATGATAAGGGCGTACCTGTAATCATCGGTGAATACGGCTGTCCTACCAAGAATAAGGACGCAAATTCTGTTCGTGACTATCTCACATCAGTTTGTCAGGAAGCTTGTGAGCGTAATCTTTGTCCTGTACTCTGGGATACACCGGTCGGAAGTCATTACGATCGCAGCTCATGCAAGCTTTATGATACAAAGCTCAAAGATAATTTCCAAAAGATAATCGCTGACAACTTCTCTGAGAACAGTGATATTTCAGAGCCTTCCGGTGATGGCACAATTTACTTCAATGATACATTTGAGTCAGGTGCTCAGGGCTGGACAGGAAGAGGCGCAGCAACCGTAACTTCATCCTCAGATAAGGCATTTGAAGGCAGCAAGTCCATCTATGTAGACGGAAGAACATCAGCTTGGAACGGCGGCGCAAAGGAACTCGGAAGTGACTTCGTTGCAGGCCAGTCCTACAGCTTCAGTGCTAATGTACTCTATGAGTCTGGTGGTGCTGAGGATACATTCTTCCTCAAGATCCAGTACAAGGACGCTAGCGGTACGACAAGCTATGACGGTATCGCTGAAGCAACAACAATGAAGGGCACATGGGTACAGCTCTCCAATACAAACTACAAGATCCCTGCTGGTGCTTCAGATATCGTTCTTTACGTTGAGACTGAAGACAGCACTAACGCATTCTACATTGATGACGTTACAGGCGCATCCGCTGGTACTGTAATAAAGGGTTCAGGCGGAACAAAGCGTCTTGAATACGGCGATCTTAACTACGACGGAAGCATTGATATATTCGACGTAGTTCTCATGCGTAAGGCTGTTCTCGGAACTCTCAAGGATGAGATGGCTCTTAAGGCAGCTGATATCGATGGTGAGAACGACATCCAGGTAAATGACCTCGTTCTCGTTTATGAGTATGTTATGGGCAAGATCAAAACATTCCCAGAGCGTCCAGAGCCTCCGAAGCCGGACAACAAGTGGGATGATTATAACGAAACAGCTACAGCTCAGTATCAGGAGTTCTACAAGAACTCAATCTGCAACATGGGTAATACTTACCGTCTCACAAAGAAGCTCGAAGCAGCTGAGAGCGGCAAGTCACTAACTCTTGCTTACATCGGCGGTTCTATCACCGAAGGTAAGAACTACAGCACACCATTCACAAACTACATAAAGAACACATTTGCAAAGGGCAGCTTCAAGGAAATCAATGCAGGTCTCTCCGGTACATCATCTGTTGTTGGTCTCGTACGTGCAGATAATGAAGTAAGCAGTCAGAATCCTGATATCGTTGTTATTGAGTTCTCTGTAAACGACCACGAGGATATTGCATACAAGAAGTGCTTCGAGAGTATGATCAAGAAGTTCCTTGAGCTTCCAAGCGAGCCTGCTGTAATCGCACTTATCACAAGATCAAAGGGTGGTTACTCAAGCCAGAAGCAGATGGAAGCTTCAGGTAAGGCATTAGATATCCCAGTAATCAGTATGGACAATGCTCTTACTAAGGCATTCAACAGCGGATTACTCAAGGCTGACGACTACTTCGCTGATGAATATCATCCACACGCTAAGGGCGGTCAGCTTGTAGCAGACTGCATGGCTTACTACGTTCGTCAGGCAATGAGAACTGAGAATCGTTCAGATTCCTTCACTATGCCAACAAAGACAGCATACGGTACTGAATACTGGACATGTACTAACGTAGATCCTTCTAAGGACTGCCAGAACTTCAGCGCTGGAGCATTCACAAGAGGAACTGGCTATGGTAAGCTTCCATATGGGTATACAGCCAGCGGTGGTGCAGCAATGACCTTCAAGACAACAGGTAAGGGTCTCATCATAGTATTCAAGGCTAACAGTTCTAATATGGGTAGTGTTAACGTAACAGTAAACGGCAAGACCACCAAGGTTAACGGCGTTAAGCAGTATACTTGGGGTGGCCCTGACGCAGAAATCGGTTACTACCAGGAAACAAGCGGCGACCTGAATGTTTCAATACAGGCTTCAGGCAACTTCACAATCTGGGGTATCGGTCTGATCAAGTAATATCATTACTTTACAACAAACTCCTTCCGGTTCATTCATTGAATCGGAAGGATTTTTTACATATATATCATGAAAAAAATAGTATTAATAAACATGCCTGCATAGGTGGCGTAGCATCCCAGCTTATTTGTGTAAAAAGAAATAAGGGTACGTAATCAGACAATTCTGAACACGTACCCTTATTCATTTTAACCGCTATGCCTTATTTTGTTTCAGCTGGTGTTTCTTCCTTTGGCTTATCCGGTAGAGCTTCAAAGTAGTAGCCGTTTTTCTTAGCAAATTCTGCTGTGTAAGAATCAGCATATCCATAGAACGCTGAAAGATCAACACAATCACAGAATGCAAGATCACTGATATTTTCTATACCGGTTCCGGTTACTACAGTTTTAAGAGATGTACAGCCTGTGAAAGCACCAACATCTATGCTGGACAGTGAATCAGGAAGTTCTATTTTCGCAAGTGATCTGCACTTATAGAATGCACCTGGACAGATTTCCTTGACGGAAGCTGGTACAATAACTGATGTTATCTCTGAATGATAAGCAAATACATCTTCTCCAATGCACTTAACATTTTCAGGAATTTTTACTTCTTCTGAATTGCCATTATAATTACAAAGAACACCGTCACCAACTACAGCAAACTCACCCTTGAGATAAGATGCTTCAAAACGCGAGCCATAGAAGGCCTTGCTTCCTATCTTCTCAACAGAAGCCGGAATCGTCATATCTCTGGCTGATGAATTCATGAATGCACAGCTCTGTATCTCCTTAAGGCTACCTGGCAAGATTACATCCTCAAGATCTTCGACATTCTTGAAAGCATTCTTACCGATTACTGTAACAGGCTTGCCTGCAATCTGAGCCGGAACTGTAACATACCAGTATCTGTTTGACCAATTGGTGATAACAATATGATCTTCCTCTTCGGTATATGAAATACCTCCTGTAGGAATATAACTGATATCATTCTTTATGGCATAAGCTGATGTTTCAGAGCTTACCCAGCCGCGGATTATCATATCAGGTGTTTTTTCATATGTCTTTTCACCGGCTTCATTAAGTACCGTGACAAAACCGACCTGATGATTTACCCCATCTTCTGAATAATAGTTAGCATTTTCAAGGGTAATATCCTTAAGTGCCGGACAATCAAGGAATGCTCCATCATACATAGTAAGCTGACCGTTTGAAGCTGATGAATCAAAGCTTGCAAGTGATTTGCATCCTGCAAACGCATATTTGCCGATCTCACGTCTGTTACCTTCTCCAAGCTTAACAGCAGCAAGTGATGTACATCCGTTGAAAGCATATTGACCGATATTTCCAACCTTGTCAGAGAATACTACTTCTTTTAGTCCTGTGCATCCATAGAATGTATATCCTGGTATATTGAATGAATTCTCTGAAGTGGAAAGATCAATTTTAGCAAGTGCTGTACAGTCTTTAAATGCGCCTTCACCGAACTCCTTGAAAGTAGCCGGTATAGTAATTGAAGTAAGAGATTTACAGCCGCTGAATGCCTTCTCACCGATCCTTGTTATATTGTCAGAGTGAGTAACTGACTTGAGTGCTGTACAGCCTTCAAAACAGCTGTCAGAGATAGCAGAAACTGTAGCAGGAAGTGTAACTGTTTCAAGATTTACGCAGTTTACAAAAGCGCCCTTTTCAATGTTTGTTACTGATTCAGGAATAACAACGCTCTTCATTGCTGAGTTCTTGAATGCAAATGCCTGGATCTTAGTAACAGGAAGATTTTCAATCGTAGCGGGAATAGTAATCTTTTCAGCCTTAGGATCACAGTCAGTGATAACTATGCTTTCACCGCTGACCATATATCCTACACAAAGCTTGCTGTAATCTCTCTCCCCGTACTGCTCAAACGGAATATTGTTTGCGTTAGCGTAATCCTCAGCAATAGAGTTGAAATAACCCTTTATAGTGAATCCTTCAACAAGTCCCTCAGTATTATATCCGAACGCCTTAGGGCCGATAGAAGAAACGTTATTAAGGATGACAGCGCTCTTCATGCCGATACAGTTAATGAAAGCATTCTCAGCAATAGTCTTTACATTATTAGGAATTGTAACTGTCTCCAGTGCTGTACAGTTCTGGAAGGCAAACTTGTCTATGGAAGCAAGTGACTTAGGAAGCTTGATCTCTTTGAGTGATGTACAGTTGCTGAAGAAGCCTTCAGGGATGTATGTCAGAGTATCAGGAAGAGCAACTGTAGCAAGTGATGTACAGCCACTGAATGTATTTACCGATACCTTGGTGAGTGTTGAAGGAAGTGAAACGCTAGTAAGAGCGGTACAGTCAACGAATATATCCTTATCCATCTCAGCAACGCCTTCCGGTATCGCAATCGACTTAAGAGCGATACAGCCCTTGAATGCAGCATTTGTTATCTTGGTAAGGGCAGACTCCTTAGCGAATGTTACGGAAGCAAGAGATTCACATCCGGTGAAACAGCTGTCAGAGATCTCAACGAGTGATGCAGGAATAGTGATGGAAGCAAGTGCCTTACAACCGCTGAAAGCTCTGTAATCCATTTTTTCAACTGAATCAGGAAGAGCGATCTTTTCAAGTAATACACAGTTCTGGAATGCTTCATATCCTACAGACTTAACTGCAGCAGGAAGTGTAAGTTCCTTGATAGCTGCACATCCGGCAAATGCGTGAGCTCCAACACTTTCACACTTGCTGTCGGCAGCAAATGTGACTGTTGAGAGCTTATCGCAGCCTTCAAACATACTGTTTGAAACAGATTTAAGTGAAGCCGGAAGAGTGATCTTCTCGAGAGCCTTACAGTTATAGAACTCAGCTCCAAGAAGTGTTTCAAGATTCTTTGAAAGAGTAACATCTGTAAGAGCGGTACATCCGTTGAATGTCTCAAATCCCATAGAAGTTACATTATCAGGGATAACTATCTTTTCAAGTGAGGTACAGCCCTCAAACATACCGTTGTGTTCACTGCTGTACCATCCATAGTATCTGTTCGGAAGTGAAGGAACTCCCTTGGAAATTGTTACGTTCTTAAGACCAGCGCAGAACTCGAATACAGCTCCGCCCAGTTCTGTAACCGTATCAGGCATTACTATATCTGTAAGAGCAGTACAGCTTGCAAACGCGCCTTCTCCGATAAACTCAAGACCTTCACTGAGCTTAACTGAAGCAAGTTTCTTGTCACCGCCGAATGCCCATGACTGGATCTTTGCAACACCTGCTGGGATCTCTATGCTCTCAAGTGCTGTACAGCCATAGAACGCAGAACCGCCAATCTCAGTTACACTTGTTGGAATAGTTAAACCTGTAAGTGATGTACAGTCTCTGAAAACTTCATTACGGATCACAGTTATGCCCTTAGGAAGAGCAACATTATTGAGTGCGTGACAGCTAAAGAATGCACCATTTCCGATCTCTATAACAGTATCAGGAATAGTTATCTTCTCAAGCGAGTCACAGTCACGGAAAGCGTTCTCCCCTATTTCGGTTACTCCTGAAGGTATAACGATCTCCTTAACGCTCTTCAGTCCGGCATACATACCATTGCTTATTACTGTCATCTTAGCCGGATGAGTTATCTTTTCAAGGCCTTTACAGTTATTGAACAGACGCTCGCCCGCAGTCTGAAGTGACTCAGGAAGAACGATCTCTGTTATAGCTGGACAATCAGAAAAAGCATAGGAACCGATCGTTGTCATGGCAGAAGGAAGCTTAACTTCCTTAAGTGTGTCACAGTGCGCGAAAGCATAATTAGGAAGCTCTGTTACACCAGCAGGAACAGTAACACTCTCAAGTGCGTTGCAGTCATAGAAGATATACGGTCCCATAGCAGTCAGTTTCTCAGGAAGTGAAACTGTCTTCAGCTTTACGCAGCTCTGGAAGAAACCGTACTCATAATTTGGAAGAGACGTAAGATTAGCACTGAGCTTTATCTCTTCAAGTGACTTACAGCCTGCGAAGCATCCTCCGCCCATTTCTGTAACGGAATCCGGAACAGTGATAGAAGTGATTGCTGTACAGTCGCGGAACGCTTCAGCATCAACTTTAGTTACGCTGTCAGGAATAACCAGAGACTTAAGAGCATAGCAGCGGAAGAAAGCAAATGAACCGATTGTCTCAAGATCCGAGCTTAATGTTACATTCTCAAGCTTTGTACACTCAGAGAAAGCGGAACTGCCCAATACCTTCAGTCCTTTAGGGATCGCGATCTCAGTGATAGGAGCGGCTGCAAAGCAGCTATTACCGAGTGCCTCACAACGACCTGAGAAAGTGACCTTTGAAAGTGCACCGCAGCGAGCGAAAGCTGAATCACCAAGTGAAATACCATCAGGGAGCTGTATAGCAGATAAAGCGCCGCAGTAAGCAAATGCGCTTGGACCTATAGTCTTGACTGTTGTAGGAATAGAAATTGCCTTTAGTTTATCACATGAATAGAAACATGCATTCGGAATATCAGCAAGCTCTTCAGGGAAAACAACATACTGAAGTGAATTACAGTCATTGAATGTACTTTCAGCAAGAGTCGCTGTCTTTCCTTCGAATATGATCTTGTTGAGTCCTCCGCAGTAATGGAATGATCTTACACCGAATGTAACATTATCGGGAAGGCTGAGATATTCAAGTCCGTCACAGTATGAGAAACAGTCAGTTCCGAGCTTTATTCCTTCCGGAAGAATGATACGTGAAAGCGCATCACAGTTGTGGAAACAGCTGTCACCAAGGCTCTCTGCTCCGGCAGGGATATCAATACCGAGAAGTGAAGGATTCTCAGCAAATGCGTTAGTCCCGATAGTCTTTATATTCTTTGACATATTGACTGTAACAAGCTTATTGCAGTTGTAAAAAGCCTCTGCGCCGATAGTTGTCACAGTATCAGGAATCGTAATCTCAGTAAGAAGATTACACTCACGGAACGCACGGTAATTGATCGATACTATACCGCTTGGTATCTTGACAGATGCTATTTCCTTTCTGAAGAAAACACTGTCGCCGATAGCCGTAACAGCTACTCCATCGATCTTATCAGGAATAACGACATCAGTAGCGGTGCCGTTATATGCTGTAATAGTAAGTGTGCCGCTTTCTTCCTTCTTCGTGGAGAATTCAGGAAGCGCTGCAGCCTCATCAGCAGTCTTTAAAGACGGCTGTGAGGGAAGTTTGATTATATTATTTGCAGTGATCTCTGCAGAGTTATCCTCCGCAACAGTACCTGTACCCGCAAACGGGACCGAAGTCACCGTAAGCGAGGCACTGAGAACAGCGGAAAGGAGTTTCTTATTAAGTTTCTTCATTCTGATCTCTCCCCTTTCACTTTGCTGACGCGCCTGTTGAAGCCTCTGCATAGATAGCGAGGATCTTGGACGCATCCTTTGCATCGATAAGAGAATCATTATTCACATCAGCAGCCTTCTTCTGAGCTTCTGTGAAATTGCTCTTATCACCTGTGGACATGAGTGAGTAATATACAAGCACCATTGAAGCATCCTTAGCATCGATCTTTCCATCATTGTTTACGTCGCCAAGTGTATACTCCTTCGGAACAACATCCGCATCACTCATCGCATTATAGAGAACCTTCTCAGCGCCGAGGCCTGTTCCCTTAAGAGTGATACCGCCTGTAGTAACGTCATACTTTGTAAGATCAATGTTCTGTGTAACGCTCTTGCCTGCAGCAATATCCTTGAATGATATAGTATCAAGCACTCTTCCGGTAATAAGCTCAGCAACAGTAATATCATCAGAACCTGTAGCTGTACCATTGTTTGAAACAGTGAGTGCCAGAGTATTCTTATCAGTCTTCTCAGCGGATATATCAAGAACACTGAACGCTGTTGAGACCTTCATTGTACTGTCATCTGCATACTTGTCTGAATCATCAGCAGTATTGACTTTAAATGTGAATTCCTTTGCCGCATCCGGAGTGAACTCAGCCTTTACATGAGCAATGCCATTTACTGGTATGCTGCATTCAATCACCTTATCAAATACTGACTTTCCATCCTCGCCAGCGATAGATACGTGAACACCGCTTACAGCGCTGTCTCCGCGGTTCTCAACTGTGAGATCGACCGGCATTGCCTTTCCGGCAACACAGTCATCCTTGTCATAGTCAACATCAGTAAGAGCGATATTCTGAATATTGCTTATATCAAGAGTAACTATGCTGTTTGTTGTAGCAACGTCCTCTTCAGATACTGTTACTGCAGTACGGTCCATAACTGTCATGACCTTATCACCGAACTGGGCAGCCTTTACATTTCTGAGATACTGACCCTGATCAGTGAGCTTAACAGGTTTGCCCCATTCATTTGTTGTGCTGTCAAATATGGATTCATAAAGATTTGATGCCTTATCACCATCAGCTGCATTCCATACAATATGGTCACCAGCTATGTCAAAACCGGCATTTACTGCAGGAACACCGTCATAGAAGAGGTATTCAGCCTTAGTAAGATCCTCAGAACGACGAATATTAGAGTTCTGAACGAAGTAGAGGCAGCTTTCCTCATCAGCACCAGCCTTAGCAAATACAGGATTTGAAACATCACCTGAAGCGATCAGGTATGGCTGGCTCTCGCCTGACTTAAGTGTACGGAGAGTTCTGTCAGACATTGTTGAAAGATCATTGTCATCATCTGATACATATACAATGTACAGCTGATCATCATGTGCAGCAGCTGTAATATCAGTTACAGCACTTAAGCCGCTGATAACTTCCTCAGGTGCTGACCATCCGGCCTCACCAAATTCAGAAACCATGATCGAATTTGCGTTATTTGTACCGAAGTAGTTGTTTTCTGAGTTGGATACCCATACAGCGTAAACAGAATCACCTACTGTAGCGATCACAGGTTTCATATCAACTACAGTCTTGTCAGTAGTTATAAATGAAGGATCACCGAATGTTCCTGTCTTTGTATCAAATTCAGAAACCGCGATATTCTGAGCTGCTATCCAGTCTGAGAGTTCAGACTTCTCAGAAAGGCCATCAGCTGTATTCTGGTATATAAGGAACATCTTCTGACCGTCAGTATACAGATAAGGAGCAAAATCACCAGTAGCGTCTGCGTCTACCTGAGCAGGAGCACTCCATCCCTTGTCTGCAGAATATACAGTATACATGAGTCTGTATGCGTTTACAGCGTCGCGTGCAGGATCACTGTCAAGATATACCATTACAAGCTTGTCGCCGATTGTCTCGAGCTGGATCTGTGTAGTGTCAAGTGAGTTGTTAGCAAGTTCAAGAAGTGAGAGATAACCGTTGTCACTAGCTATCTGTGTCTTCTTTGAAGCAGTCCATGTGCTTGGAGCAGATGCCTGATCAAGCGTGTAGAGTGACTCATCATACATGAATGAATAGTTTCCACCGAGTGACGCCGTCCTGCCCTGCTGGCTCTGATATCTGGAGTAAAGCACTATCGGATCATCAGGACTCAGAAGTGATTTCTTTAGCTCAAACGGTCCTATATACGCCTTGACTCCGACTTCATATGAAAATGTTATCTTATTAAGACCTCTATCCTCAGGAACTATAGAGAAGAGAGTTACGAAGAATGTAAGGCTGACCTCACCATAAACGCCGGCAGCCATTGCTCCTGCAACACCTACACCCGCGAATACTTCCCCTGATACCTCAGCTTCAACTGAGAGTGAGCCTGTAAGGTCAAGGTCACCGTTATTACATTCGATTGAGAATGATGTGTTTACGTTGAGCTTCAGACCAACGCCTACTTCGATAGCAACAGGAACTGAAGCTACTACGATAGTTGTATCCCATTCATACTTGAATTCAAACTGGATAAGCAGCTGTCCTCTGAATACGATACCACCTGTGCGGACGCACTCAGCAAATCCCTTCTTAGGATCATAGCTTGCTGAGAGAGCACCCATTACGTTGCATTTTGCCTCGAAATTGCCGCCCTTGAGCGGATTCTTCTTAATTGGAGCGCTCTTTATATCATCAGCTACCTGCTTTATAGTCTTGCCCTTGTACTGCTCAATGATCTTCTGAGCTTCCTTGAATTCTTCCTGGATGCACTTGTCATCATCGTCATCATCATC
>JAGCYM010000063.1 GCA_017960805.1 Ruminococcus sp. | reverse complement strand
GTGCGGGGTGAAGGTAATCCAAATGAAGAGGACGGCCAATACAAGCAAGCAATAGGTCTGCTATACGGAATCGCATACACGATTAAGATGAGCAAGAAAAGCAGTCGCCAGATTGAAGGCTTTTTTGATTATATCGTTCCTCCGTTAGAGGGATTCTGGTGGCAGGACAAACTGAAAGGTATCGACTATGCTCATAAGGAAAACTTCAAGTGGATATCACTGATACGCCTTCCGGATTTCGTAACAAAAACGGATCTTGAATGGGCTGTCAGAGAAGCAACACAAAAGAAAAAGCTAGATTTTTCCAAGGTGGAATTTCTCACTTATGATGAGGGCTTATGTGTTCAGTGTATGCACATCGGCAGCTACGATGATGAACCAGAAACAGTTAAGCTTATGCACGAATACATGGAACAACAGGGATATTCTATCGATATTGCTGAGAACCGTTTTCATCATGAGATTTATCTTTCGGATGCAAGAAAAGTTGCTCCGGAAAAGCTGAAAACAGTCATCAGACATCCAATAAAATGAAAGGAGCATTAATATGAAACTTGACGGATTCGGTTTATTTGTAGATGATATGGGAGCTATGATACGCTTTTACAGGGATATACTCGGATTTGAGATCAAAGAGGCTGAGGATACATCTAATGTCTATCTGATTAAAGACGGCACGCTGTTTCTGCTATACGGCAGAAAGGATTTTGAAACAATGACGAAAAGAAAATATGAGTATGTCAAAGGCTTGAACGGACATTTTGAACTTGCATTGTATGTGGATACCTATGAGGAAGTTGATAAAGCCTTTGCCGTTGCTGTCAGCAAAGGTGCTGAGCCTGTTTTAGAGCCAACGACCGAGCCCTGGGGACAGCGTACCTGCTACATCGCTGATCCTGAGGGAAATCTGATTGAGATCGGTTCATTCAACAAACCGTTTGAACGCTGAATGTTTTGCTTGAACACTTTTTTGTCCCCGCTTCATGCGGGGATTAGCTATTTTACGACATATTCAGTACACAAAAGAGATTGACATTCTATTCCTGTTAGAGTATAATTGACATATATCAAATAGAATTGTACACGATAGGAGTCATGGAAAAATGGAACATAAGGGAACAAAGCACCTTGAAACTGAGCATCTGATTCTGAGAAGATTCACTCTTGAGGACGCCGAAGCTATGTATGAGAACTGGGCACACGATGACGAAGTTACGAAGTTCTTGTCCTGGCCTACTCACCCGAATATCGAGGTCACCAGATACGTTCTAGGTGACTGGGTAAGTCATTATTCCGATGATGACTTCTATCAGTGGGCTATCGTACCTAAGGAATGCGACGGCAAGCCTGTTGGCTCTATAGGTGTTGTAAAGGTCTTTAATGATATCTCGGCGGTACAGATAGGTTACTGCTTAGGCAGAAAATGGTGGCATCAGGGTATAACAAGTGAAGCACTTAATACCATTATCGGATTTTTCTTTAATGAGGTGGGCATGGAACGTATCGAGGCCATTCACGACACCCGCAACCCAAATTCCGGCGGCGTGATGAAAAAGTGCGGCATGAAGCACGAAGGCACCTTGAGAAGAGCCTTCAAAGGCAATCAGGGCATAGGCGATTCCGAGATGTACAGCATACTGAAAATTGAACGCTGACATATCAAATTGAATTGTATATAATAGGATTTTTAAAATAATTGCTCTAAAGAACATTTTTACGGAGGGCTGAAAATGAAGGTACTGTTATTCCTTGCAAAAGGCTTTGAAACAATGGAAGCGAGTGTTTTTGTTGATATAATGGGTTGGGCAGGTGTTGATGTCGTTACCTGTGCTCTGCAAAAAAACATCAAAAGCACCTTCGGAGTATCAGTCAATCCTGATATCCTGCTGAATGATGTTTGCATCGATGATTATGATGCACTGGCTATCCCCGGTGGTTTTGAGGAATACGGCTTCTATGATGACGCTTTTTCGGAGCAGGCAGTAAGCCTTATAAAAGAATTTCATGATTGTGGCAAGATGATAGCCACGATATGCGTCGCTGCATTGGCACTCGGAAACAGCGGCATACTGAAAGGCAAGAAAGCTACAACCTATCACTTGAACAACGGACATCGCCAGAAGCAGCTCGCTAAGTACGGCGCAATAGTCGTGAACGAGCCTGTTGTCAGGACGGATAATATCATAACCTCATATTGTCCACAGACCGGACCTGAAGTTGCATTCATGTTGCTTGAAGAACTGGTTGGAACAGAGAAAATGCAGGAAACAAAAACGGCTATGGGATTCTGATACTTTCCAAAAAGGAGTATTATATGAGTTATTATGTTTATGATGATAAGAAGATCTATTACTACGAGACAGGCTCAGGACATCCATTGCTATTACTTCACGGCAATACTGCCTCCTCAAAAATGTTTGAACAGATAGCGGAAGAATACAGCAAATCGTTCAAGGTGATTCTTATTGATTTTTTAGGCCATGGACTGTCTGACAGATTGGAAATATTCCCCTCAGACTTATGGTTTTATGAAGCCCAGCAAGTAATAGCATTTCTTAGATTTAAGCAGTATACCGATGTAAATATTATTGGCAGCAGCGGCGGAGCTATTGTTGCATTAAATGTTGCTCTTGAAGCTCCTGACCTTGTAAAAAAAGTGATCGCTGACAGCTTTGAAGGCGAAAGAGCAGATGAAACATTCACTAAAAATCTGCTGAAAGATCGTAAGAATGCTAAAAATGATCCAAATGCACAAGGCTTTTATGTGTATATGCACGGTCAGGACTGGGAGCAGATAGTTGATAATGATACCGATGCAATCATACGACATCAAAAAGAAATCGGAGCATTTTTTCATAAGCCTCTGGAAGAAATGCGGTGTGAACTTCTCCTTACAGGAAGTAAAGAAGATAGTTTCATGAATAGTATTTCAGATGACTACTATGAACAGGTTTATGGGAATATCCTCAAAATGATCCCTAAAGGAAGAATGCACCTTTTCCCTAAAGGCGATCATCCTGCTATGATAAGTAATTTCAAAGAGTTTTATGAGCGGAGCATAGAGTATTTATCGAATTAGAAAGCATCACCTGTTGAATATAAAAAGCAGCCGCAATAGGCTGCCTTTCAATTTTTTCGTGCATCTGATTTTATCTGCTTCTTCGACCAATTGAAGATAAGGTCTGACAGTCTTTCAAAATCAGATACTCCGCTGTTTTTTATCTGTATATAAGCGGAGATAATATCCTTTTCGCTGCCTTCAACTTTGCTGAAAAGCTCCTGTAAACGTGCGCTATATTCTCCTGACCGCAGATACCAGAGTGCCTGTATCACAAATGAGGCGGATTTGTACAATCCTTTCAGTATTGCAGGATCTTTCTCATATATCAGATTATGAACGCAGGAGTGATAAATATTGCAGACTCCTATTTTGATTGAGCGCCTGATATCATCATCAGTTATCGAAGGAACAATATCATCAAGAGTTCCTATTATCGGCTTCGTATCATGGTAAAACTGGAACAGATCAGAGACATCCCAGTTTCTGAGATCGTCTGCATCAGAAAGAAATCCACAGAATAATTCCCTGTACGGAAGGGCGTCAAGCATTGTTCGGTAACGTCTTACATCTTCACACGAAAGATTATCGAGAATAACAACGAAATCAATATCGCTGCTTTCTGTTGCTTCTCCGCGTGCGTAGCTGCCCTGCAAGCCAACGAAACATATCCTGTCAGGAAACGTATTTTTCAAGGCTGAGATATATTTATCTATAAAAGAAGCTGTATCTATCATGTTTTTCTCCTGAACCATATATTTTTATTATTAATGATTGGATAAAAAGTCCTGACAGCCGATACTATCAGGACTTTTTTCGCAGGAAGCTGTCAATGACCTTTATGCTTATCCCTGCGCTTTTGCTGTTTAAGCTCAAACTGACGCTGCTTTTCGGCTTCACGCTGCTCTTTTGTGAGCTGCTTGCGTTCGGTCTTCATTTGCTCCTGCATTAGCTTCAGCGCTTGCTGCGACTTTGTGCCGATACCTGCGATACTGAGCTGCTTTCGTGCATTGCGCTGCCGCCGTTTGGGATTATCAGCAGTCTGCTTTGTTTTGGCCTTAACAGCAGGACTGAACTTCAACTTGTAGTAATGCCTCAGCACGTAATCCCAGACTTCACTGTCCTTGGGTTCTGCTCCGAATGTGACCTTAGCCGCTGAGAGTTTATCATCTTCAGAGCGTTCAAATACTCCCACCCAGAAAGGCTCATCGAAAAATACTGTCAGCATACCGTTCGTTTTGTCCATATCTTTCCCTCCTGAAAATAGTTATGGACAAAGAACGGACAACCCGGAGGGGCAGGTTACTTACCCTGTATTCACAGGACGGCCGGGCTACCTACCGGCTCTGGCATACCCGAAGGTATACGTTGCGTTTTTATCTTTGTCATTTGATTGCACAGTTGTGCTGTATATATCATAACATATCTGCATGGCTTGGTCAAGACTATGGGTTGACGGAATTTCACCTTTCGGTTATAATATAATCAGGCTCAAGTCATAAAAAAGTCGTGGCGGCAGATGTGCTGCAAATGGCGAAATATCGCATATGTTACGATTCGTGTCATGGGTGTGACCGTACGGTTCTTTACTTTTTTCAGTCCGCGTGTTACCATGAGATTAGCCGAAAGGAAAACATCTGAAAGGAACACGGAATTATGAAAAAGAATGAAAAGAACACACTTATCACAGGTACGATTATGCTGATACTGTTTGCAGTCTGGACTGTACTGATACAGACAGTTGATGTTCAGGCAGTGGGACAGAACGGAACGGACATTGGTTTTGCAGGTCTGAACGTGTGGTTCCATAAAATGACAGGCGTTCATATGTGGGTGTATACTGTCACCGACTGGCTTGGACTTGTGCCGATCTTTATCTGTATGATATTCGGAGTTGTCGGTCTGGTTCAGCTCATAAAGCGGAGAAGTTTTCTTAAAGTTGATAAGGATATTATCCTGCTTGGTATTTACTATATCCTTGTGATATTCGGTTATCTCATATTTGAGATGATACCTATAAACTACCGACCGATACTTATAGAAGGACGTATGGAGGCTTCTTACCCGTCTTCAACAACGCTTCTTGTTATGAGCGTAATGCCTACGTTAGCTTTTCAGGTGCATCGCAGGATAAGGAATACTAAAGTCAAATACGGTATTTATGCGTTTACGGTCTTATTCACAGCATTTATGGTGGTGGGACGCACTGTTGCGGGAGTACACTGGCTGACAGATATAGCAGGCTCTGTTCTGCTGAGCTCTGGACTGTACTTAATATATCATGGTGCTGTCCGCCTCACTGACAAAAATAACTAACGGAGAAAAGAAAATGGAATTTCACGAGAAATTGCAGGAATTAAGGAAGAAAAAAGGCTTAACTCAGGAGGAACTTGCAAAGGAACTCTACGTTTCCCGTACAGCTATCTCTAAGTGGGAGTCGGGAAAGGGATATCCGAATATTGATTCGCTGAAAGAGATATCGAAGTTCTTTTCTGTGACCATAGATGAGCTTCTGTCGTCGGAGGAACTCATTACTGCGGCAAAAGACGAGAACCGTTCAAATATTGGTAAAATGATCGACCTGCTGATAGGTGTAGTCGATATAATGAGCATTATGCTTATTCTTCTGCCGCTTTATCCTAAAAAGGTAGGAGAAACAGTCTCGGCAGTTGCACTGTTTGATTACACGCATATATCGTTTGGGATAAGTTGTGTATGCTGGGGACTGTTTTCAATACTTATAATCATCGGTGCAGTGAAGTTGTTTATGAATTACAGGAACATAGAAAAGGGCAGAAGCACAGTTACTGGCACATCGCTTGTACTTAGCATTATCGCGGTATTGTTCCTGACTATGGCAAGAATACCCTATGCGGCAACAGTAGCGTTCCTGCTGCTGATAATAAAGGGGATAATGCTTTTCAAACTTCCAAAAAGTGAGCACTGAACAGATAGGAGAGACAAATGAAATTAGAGAACTTACCGCCTGTATATGAGGCATACAGTGCAGAATATCCTGATCTTACAGTGTGCCGTGTAGTTTTGCAGGAAAAAGATCTTTACCATGTCATACATAAAGATGGGATGATGCAGGCACAGGTATCAGGCAAATTCAGATACGATACAAAAACTGTATCTGATTTCCCTGCCGTAGGCGATTATGTTATGGCTGATATAACCGGTGGAGACAGGGCGGTGATACACAATGTTCTTCCGAGAACAAGCGTATTTATCCGTAAAGCTGCGGGAAAATCAAATACTGAACAGGTCGTTGCTGCAAATATAGATACAGTATTCCTGTGTATGTCCCTCAACAATGATTTCAATATCAGGCGTATCGAAAGATATCTGACTGCTGCATGGGACAGCGGTGCTGTTCCTGTTGTTCTTTTGACGAAAACTGACCTTTGTGATGAAGTCACCGCAAAGATCGCTCAGATAGAAAGTGTTGCAGTCGGAGTTGATATCATTACGACATCAGTAGCTGAACCTGACGGTTACAGTCAGATCACGCCGTATCTGAAAGCTGGAAAGACTCTTGCTTTTGTAGGCTCGTCAGGTGTAGGCAAATCGACGCTTATCAATCACCTTCTGGGAGATGACAGGCTTGATACGAATGGACTACGTAACGATGACAAGGGCAGACATACCACTACTCACCGTGAACTGATTATGCTTCCAGGCGGCGCTATGGTCATTGATACGCCTGGTATGCGTGAAATGGGAATGTGGGACAGCAGCGAAGGACTTTCGGCTGCATTTGAAGATATCGAGGAACTTTCAGCAAAGTGTCGCTTCAAGAACTGTACTCACAAATCTGAACCTGGATATGCAGTACATGCTGCTATCAAAAAT
>JAGCYM010000062.1 GCA_017960805.1 Ruminococcus sp. | reverse complement strand
TAATCAGATTATTCCTCCACAAGGGGCATCCTCACAGGATGCCCCTTATTTTTGTTTTTTGTTGTATTTGAGCTTGATTTGTGATATACTATTTACATCAAAACTTTGACAAAGGGTGGGGTTACATAATGAATCATATCAGAAAAAGAATACTATCATTAATTGCCGCATCAGCTCTCAGCTGTTCTCTAAGTACAAACGTACTTCAAGTATTGGCTGAGGGATCATCCCCTGCTGTAATAAACTATGAAAGCAGCAACCTGAAAGAAGTTATTGTAAAACTAAAAGGAAATGCAGTCCTTGCTACTCCTGAAGCATCTGATCAGGGAGCAGATTATATTGACACTCCGTCTGCTAAGTCGGCAGAAGACAAGCTTCTCAATGCACAGGATAAAGCAGCAAAAAACATTCGCAAGCTTTATCCTGAACTAGATATAAAACGCCGCTTTACACTGACAGCAAACGCTTTCAGCTGTTCTTTACCAGAATGCATTATACCCGAGATAGAGAAAGATCCGCTCATTGAATGTGTTTCGGAAGTTCAAAATGACCTTATAACCAAACCTCAGCTTGCAACAGCTAAGGAAATCGGCGGTATTAACGATTTCTGTAACAATACAGGTTTTACAGGTGAAGGAGAAGTAATCGCAGTAATAGACACTGAATTCGATATATCTCATGATATGTTTGCTCCTATGACTGACGTAAACACTTCTATCGACAGAGAAACAGTTACAAAGATCAGCAATAAAAATGGTTTTTCATCCAAAATCAATCCTGAAAATGCATATATAAACAATAAAATTCCATTTGCATATGATTACAGTGATAACACGCCGTACTCATTATCCGCTCCTGATCAGGATCATGGAACACATATAAGCGGCATAGCTGCTGGTAACCGTATAACAACTAAAGACGGAAAAGAAATTTCAGGTATAGCACCGGATGCACAGATTCTGATGATGAAAGTATACAACAACTTCGGTTACGCATCAGATGAGTCTATAGCGGCTGCTATTGAGGATGCTGTAAAACTTAAAGCAGATGTTATTAATATGAGCTTTGGACGAGTATATGAATACTATAATCTTCTTTTCTACGCAGACTCAATTGATGCCGCCACGAATGCAGGAATAACACTCTGTGCCTCTGCCGGAAACGGTGCTAATGATCGCCTGAGCCGAGGCCAGAATCTGACTACTGAAAATGTTGATACAGGAACAGTCTGTGAACCTTCATTGTTTCCGAACGTTATATCGGTAGCATCCGCGGATAATGCTGTATCGACGATCAATACTCTTAAGTCAGGATCTCTCAAACTCGACTACTGCGAATGCGGCTCAAAATACTGCAACGATACACTTAATGACAGAGAATACCAAATAGAATTCATCACATCAGTTAAAAATCAGATAACAGAAGAAAAGGTAAACGGCAAAATTGTTGTGTTCTCCGGCAGCCCTGATGATTATTATGAACTTGATCAAAAATGCCTTGAATCCGGTGCTGCAGGTATTATAATAGCTGATGACTCTTGTTCAGGAATGTCTGAAACATACCTTTACACTACTGCATTTCCTGTTGCTGTAATTACCAAAGATGATTATTCAAAGCTTTGCGAAACAGGTTCGGATACCGTTTCATTCAGCAGTACAATCACCCTTGATAAGAATAATAAAAAAATAAGTGATTTCAGTTCATATGGCGTAGGAACTTCTCTCGAACTGAAACCTGAAATAATGGGTATCGGCGGAAATGTTCTTTCCGCTGCCCCTAATAACACAACCGTCCGAAAATCCGGTACATCTATGTCAACTCCATATGTTGCCGGATGCGCTGCTCTTTACGATCAGCAGATGAAACAACATGGTATAAAACTCACAGGACTAGAGAAAACACAAAGAATTAAAAACGTACTTATGAATTCTGCCACCCCTTTCACTGAATCCGGAACTATTCTGAGTCCCAGACGTCAGGGTGCCGGCCTTGTCTCACTTGACAAAGCATCAGAAGACAAGGTAATTATGACCGGTGAGTCAGGGAAAGCTGCGATCGAACTCTTTGACGATGTTTTAAACACCTTCAGCTTTAATCTGAATATCACTAACATAAGTTCTGAAGACGTAACATTTTCATCTTCATCGATCACTCTTACCACGGACGGTTATAAATATGATGAAGAAAATGATCTGAATTATATTAAAGGACAAATTGAGCTCCAATCAAAAGATGACCTTGATGCTGAAATATCTGTTCCTGCAGGACAAACAATAACCAAAACCGTTAAAGTAAAACTCAATCCTACTCAGACTGAAGATTTAAGCCACATATTTACAAATGGTTTCTTCGTTGAAGGATATATATCCCTCTCAGGAGCAGATAACTGCTGTGATATCTCGATACCGCTCCTCGGATTCCTAGGCAACTGGTGCAAGGTTCCAACTATAGACCAGAACAGATTTCCTATCTCACCCAAAGTAAATATAGGATACAACGAGCTGCGTACAGACATAAGCTTCGCTAAAACAGCAACTATGCTTAAAGATATTATCAGCAATGATATGTCATTATTAAATCTATCAAGTGATAATCCTGACGAGTTCCCACTAAGTGCTGAATTTATTTTCAACAACGAACAGCAACACCGGTTTAACGACCTCAATGACCATGTGACTTTCTTTTCACCAAACGGTGATACTATTGCCGATCACATGGGATGTTACTTCGTTCCCTCACGTGAAGCTTCATTCACTGGTATAAATCTGTATGACAGCAATGACGAAGTATTATATGAAACAAAAAAAGAACCATGTAACAGTTTTGATACTAAGCTTGCATTTCTGTCAGATGATGCTTACAACCTCCCGGATGGGATCTATAAAGGAGAGATAGAATCATATATCAGATATGCACATGGAGAAGACAACAAGCAGCATTTTACTGTCAATGTTGGAATAGATAATTCCGCTCCTTCCGTTGATTATGATATCATCGAAGAGGATGGAAGAAGGATCCTGAACCTGACAGCAAGCGACAGAAATCTTGATGGTGTATATATTTTCGGTACAAAGTTCAATTATGATCCCCAAAAAAGTCGTACTGGATTCAATGCGCTCTGTCTTACCCAGCGTACACTCAGCTATGAACCTTTTATTCAGACCGATGACCGAATCATGTTACATTATCCCTCTGAATCTTCTATCTCGGAACTAAGTGATTTCCAGACTGTTCTAACCGGAGTTGTAAATCCCCAAAAATATAACTTCTGCGATATCATTCCTGTATCCCAAGATGGAATTGATAATTTCACCATGTCTTATGATATTACATCGTTTGTAGATTACAGCATCACAGTAGTTGACAGAGCTTTCAACGAAACACATATTATATCCGAAGGCTCTAATAACTCAATCAAAACTCTGGATGGAATATATCGCGGCATTAATAATAAAGGCGATCGTTACTTTGAGTTCCATGAAAACGGAAAAGTCACAATAACTGATACAAAAAACAAAGACACAGAGGAATACTTATACAAAATAATTGATGACAAGCTGACAATTATGAACCTAACCAAGTTGCCTCTATATGAAGCAACTATAAAATCCGACATCAATCCATACGAATTTATGCTTGTATGGGATGATGAGGAAATTGGTATTGAATCAATGAAAATTTCGTATAAATCTCTTTCAAACATTGAATTCTCATTCTATTCAGATGAAGAAATCATAGATCTGGCTCGTTCTTATTATGAAATGAAACACGGTAGAATGCCGGAATTCGCACGAGTAGCACTTGAAAAAGAATTTGGTTTATTATCTGTGACCGTATATGATTATATTGATGGAAAAGAAGAAATACACGACGTCTACACTGTAAACAGCCGAGAAAATCTCTTTGGAGTGGATAAAGCCGATAACAATGTTGAACTAACAGAAGCAACACGAATAATCAGGACAGGTATCTGGAGTGCTTACACTCCTTCTTACGATTTGAATCTACCTCGCTACTTTAATTTCAAGGAAATAGCAAATGGCAAAGGAACGGGAGTATATGCGAATCAGTCTGACGGAACTGAGCACACGTTTGAATGCGAATTTACAGAGCAAACAATAACATTCTCATTTGATTCATATGAAGGCTATGGAACTCCTTCAAGAACTGCTGTAATGGGACCAACAAACATAGCTGGCGAAGTTGCGCTTACCTGGGACAACGGATTCTATGAGATACTAAAATATCACCCCAATATATATGAAATAAGCGATATTGGATTTCTAACCAACGACAATCTTATCGAACTTACCCATGATCATTTTAAATACGATAATAAAGAACCAACCAATATAACTGTATGCTATACCGGATATAGAAATCTTGCCGAAATAAGGATCTTTCTTGATGGCAATGAAGGATTTGAAAACTGGAGCGAAGTATATACTGTTGATATTATCACAGGAAAAGGTCATAATTCAGGGAATGATACAATAGATCTACGCAATGATTTCAAAGGGAAAATCCCAGACTCTGATTATCATATTACTGGTGTTTGGAGAGCAGTAAGTGAAGATGCTTCTATTTATTATGAATTCTTTGAAGACGGAAGATATACCTTACTTGATGCCAGCAGCAAGGATCGTTTCAATGGTATTTACTGGATCAACAATGATATATTCTCAACTGCACCACCTGATGGTAATGTTGCTAATAAAAGCACTGGTGAGATTAAGTGGTATGATGAAAAAACAGCAACCATAACATGGAAAAGCTTTTTTGGAGAATACAGGCTAACTAAAGTTGTCAATGCCGAAACCCTTAATGACTTATCCTTCTATTCAGATGTGGAATTACAGGATCTTGCGTTCAATTATTTTGAAGATATGCACGGAATAAGGCCGGAATACTTCCGAGCAAAATACGATCCAGAAGACGGCACTGTTTATTTTGAAGTATACAATTACTTAGACAGCAATCCAAATACTCTTGATATCTATACAATTAATCGCGCAGATGCGATTGGCGTAGACAGCAGCGGCAATGAAGTAAATCTTAAGGAAGGAACACGCTTAAGTAAAATCGGAGTATGGACTGCTTCTAGAATTAAATCCATCGACTCCAATCCACGTTTTTTCCAGATAGAAGATTACGACGGCGTCTCAGCCAAGGGCAAATACGCATACCAGTCTGATGGAATTGAACACAGATTCGAATGCATGTTTAACAGCAAAGAAGCAGTTTTCTCGTTCGAATCAGATAAAGGAACTGAGGAACTATCAACAACCGCGATAATCAGCTCTGATTCTCCTGACAATATAATTCTAATGTGGGAAAATGGTGAATTTGAATCACTCACATATAAACCCTATGCATATGATATAAGTAATATCGGATTCCTTACAAACGACGAACTAACTGAACTTTCACGTACGCACTTTACAAAGAAAACAGGTAAGGTGCCAGATCACTTATCCGTAGTATATACAGAACAAGAAAACACTGTTGATATTAATATCTACTTGAGTGAAGACTCCGAAGAATGTGACGAAGTATATACAGTTGACTTCTTAACAGGTTTAGGACACAACTCCAAGAAAGAATTCATAGATCTTCATCACGACTTCAATGAAGAATATCTCTTGGGAGACGTTAATGAAGATAATAAAATTGATGCCAAAGATTCTTCGATGATTCTTATGTATTATTCGATGCTATCAACAGCAACCGATTACAAACTGACAGATTCACAGAGAAAAGCGGCTGATATCAATAATGATTATATGATAGACTCAAAGGACGCTTCTTCTATACTCGGATACTATTCATTCATTTCCACAGGAAACACTGCATCACTCAGCGAATACCTAAATTCAATCAAAAATGGATAATACTAAGCGGGGACATTTCTCCGCAAAAGGAGCTATACACTTGCAAAACATTATTTTCTTTGATATCGACGGCACCCTCATCACTGAGGATGCACGTCGATTAATACCTGATAGTACCAGAACAGCTATCAGAACAGCACGTGAGAACGGATGTCTCACATTCATTAACACTGGACGCACTGAATTCAATGTCAATTCACAGGTTCGTGAACTTGGTTTTGACGGACTCTTATGCGGCTGCGGAACATATATAGAATTTGACGGAAAAGTTCTTCTTTACAACAGACTAACTCAGGAACACTGCAGAAAAACTGCAGCCCTTCTGCGTGAATGTGGTGTTACTCCTGTATATGAACACAAAGACGGATACTTCTTTGACCATCAAGCAGTACGTAACGCAGACCTTGAAGATTTCCTTGTATCCTTTGTTGAAGAAGGAATACCGATAGATCGTGACATTACTGATCCCGAATTCATATATGACAAGTTTGTTATCTGGGAGAACCCTGATGCGGACATGGAGCGCTTTCATCGTGAGATAAGAAAGGATTATGACATTATCGACCGTGGCAACGGATTCTGGGAGAACGTTCCCCTCGGCTTTTCAAAAGCTACCGCAATAGACTTTATACTAAACGAACTGGGGATCCCGCTCGAAAATGCGTACGCAATTGGTGACAGCATGAACGACCTGACAATGCTTAAAGCTGTAAAGCACAGCATTGCAATGGGAGGCGCTGAAGTCATATATCCATATGTTTCATACATAACTACACCTATCCTTGAAGACGGTATATATAACGCATTAAAGCACTTCGGACTGATCTGATCCGATTGACAAAAATGATCAAAAATGATATACTTTATCCATAATACTACAAAGGGGGCCTTCAAATGAAAGCACTTATAGTCGTTGATATGCAGAATGACTTCACAACAGGTGTTCTCGGAAATCCACAGACTGCTGCAGTGGTAAAAAATGTTGCAGCAATGATTAAAAAGTTCCGTAAGCAAGAACCAGACGGTCTTGTTATAGCTACTCTGGACACTCACTTTGCAAACTACTCTGAGACACAGGAAGGCAAGAATCTTCCAGTCCCGCATTGTATAAAAGACACAGACGGCTGGCAGATAGTCCCAGATGTAAAGAAGGCACTCGGAAAAGACTGTAAATTTGCTGAGAAGATCACTTTCGGAATGTATGATCTACCTGAAATGATTGGAAAAGACAATAAGATAGATGAGTTCATCGTTATCGGTGTTTGCACTGATATCTGTGTGATCTCAAATGTTATGATACTTAAGGCTGCATACCCTGAAGTCCCGGTAAGAGTCATTGCTGACTGCTGTGCAGGAGTGTCTCCTGAAACACATAACAATGCACTATCTGCAATGAAAGTATGCCAGGTACGTGTAGAAGATACATACTAATACGGAGGAAAGAAACATGAGTTATTCATTCAATGCAGAAAAAGCTGCAAATGATGTTATCAACTGGGTAAAAAAATACTTTGAGGAGAATGCATCCCCATCTACATATGCTGTTATAGGTATATCAGGAGGAAAGGACAGTTCAATAGCTGCCGCTGTATGTGTAAAGGCTCTCGGCAAAGACAGAGTAATCGGTGTTCTCATGCCACAGGGTGAACAGGCAGATATCTCATACAGTCACCTTCTTGTGGATACACTTGGTATCAAGAGCTATACAATTAATATCGGTGAAACTGTTAAATCCTTTATGAATGAGCTCGAAAAGCATATAGAACCTTCACAGCAGGCAATCATCAATACTCCCGCACGTATCAGAATGACAACTCTGTATGCAGTTGGAGCATGTGTTGGTGCACGTGTAGTTAACACATGCAATCTCTCTGAAGACTGGGTCGGATATTCAACAAAGTTTGGTGACGCAGCAGGAGACTTCTCTCCCCTTTCCGACTTTACTGTAACTGAAGTTCTTCAGATAGGTGATTATCTTGGTCTTCCAAAGGAACTGGTTCATAAGGTGCCGATCGACGGCCTTTGCGGAAAAACAGATGAAGATAATCTCGGATTCACATATGCTGAACTTGACAGATATATCCGCGGACTTACAGATCTTTCTGACAAACCAGAACTCAAAGCCAAGATAGACCGTATGCATGCGAACAACCTTCACAAGCTCAAGCTTATGCCTAAGTTTGAGTACAAGGCATAATATATACACAGACAACTATCGGGAAGGAAGCTAACTGATGATTAGCCCCCTTCCCGATTTTCTTTTGAGCAGCATTATTCTTATTAACTTCATTATGCCAGAAAAAAGCTCCGGTAACAACATTCTGTAACCGGAGCAATTTCATTTATAAATTACTTTTCCTTTGCGTAAGAAACAGGAAGATCAGACTGTTTGATCTTCTGTGCATCAACCTGCTGAATTGTGAGTGCGTCCATAGCTGTAACGCCATCACCATTATCATAAACATCAGCATTCTTAGCACCCTGAGCTTTAAGAGCATACTTGTCCTTATTTGCAATAGCCTGAAGAATTGCTACAGCATCCGATACTGTAACCTTCTTATCAAGGTTTGCATCGCCCCAGAGAGTAGTTCCATCATTTGATGTACTTTTCTTTGTAGTTGTGCTTCCAGTAGTCTTTGGTGCATCATCAACGGTTGTACCATCAGGCTCAACACCCCATACAAGCTTATCATCAGCGTATAAAGTGATCTTATCTGTTATAGCTGCTGCTTCGTTTTCATCCTCGAAGGAAACAAGATCAGCATAACTGTAGTCGTTCTTTGAATCCCAGAGAACATCTTCATATGTTTCCTTGTCCTGATTGTATCCAAGTGCGAACTGGTATACACGGCTTCCGTAGAAATCACAATCCTTCCACTGCATTTCTACGTAATACGTTCCATTGTCATCATACTTGGTAGGAGGAGTGAAATTAACCTCATTCTTTCCGCTTGAGTATCCCTTCTCCTGATCGTAGTCGATACGGTAGAAGATATAATCATCCGGATCATAACCAGCATCAACAAGTTCCTTGATATTGAAGTAATATCTTGCCTTGAGGTTGCTCTCGAATCTAGGAGGATTGATTGTTCTGTTATAGATAACTACCTTGAGCTGAACGCTTCCATCCTGCTCCTGGTTCTTTCCGCCTGCTGCGTAAATTCCAACAGGAAGCGGATTACCGTCAGCGTCTACCTGATCAAATCCAGCCTTTGCGTTCTCGGACATATTGAAGTTAGGGATAAGATAATTATCTTTCTCATACTCTTTACCCTTAGCTCCGAAGAAGTGATAAAGACCAGCAAGATCTCCGCAGAGACCAGCGTTATAGTCATCAGTTACTTCGTTGTAGATATAGTCAGTAGTTTCATCTACGTGAATATCCTTTAGGTCAGGACCACCAACAAGTGCACCCCAGAGGGTATGTACCTGGCTGATCGGATCTTCCATGCTCTGCTTACCTGAACAGTGTGATGAACGATGGTGAGGATGAGTAGCATAGCTGTTCTCATAACCAACTATGTATGAATAACCCATCGGGTTGTCACCAAGAATGTATTCCATCTGATCCATTGCCCAACGAGCAAATGTTTCATCACCTGTTTCCTTAGCGTAAACCATTGCCTGGAGACCAGCAGCTGTATTGTAACGAGCACTTCCGTATCCAGCAACAACAGCCCAGCCGTTAGGAGACTTAGCTATAAAGTTATTAACCTGCTTATTTTCAGGAAGATCAGCAATTTCCTCATATGTCATAGGCTGATTCCAGATGAGATCATCCATTCCGAAATACTTATGTGTTGTAGTAGCAACATAAGGCTTTCTCATCATTTCAGTCTTTGTAGTCTTGCCGTCCTTATCAATAGACTCCATGCTTCCAGACTCGATCTGAGCAGCTGCGCTCTCACTGTAGCCAGACCAGAATTCAAGATTCCAGTGGAAGATGTACCAGTCACGTGCTGTATTAGTTACAGGTGCGAGTTTAGCAAAAACGCCGCCCCATACTGTATCCCAGCAGTGAACCCAGATGTTCTGCCAGCAGTTACCTGTATCAGTCATGATACGCTTCATATAACCTACATAAGGATGAGCACCTTTATCATTGGTTGTTTCTTCATCAACAGCTACAATATGATCAATATAATCATAGTTCTCTGTACAGTAGTAAAGCCATACAGCAGCCCATGAAAGCTCATCGTAGTCGTAACTTGATGTATAGAAACCACCATCGTAACCTAAGCTTGTAGCTGTCGGAACCTCACCTGGCTTCCAAACCTCGGTGTGAGTCTCTCTAGCGAAATCGTAGAGAGCCTTAGCATACTTGAGGCTCTTCTCAGCATAATCAGGATCTGTATCCTTGAAGTTAAGGTAGTTGATAGCAAGTGAAGCTGCTGCACCTGCACACTGATCAGAAGCAGGCATCTCTGTTGTAGCAAAGTAAGCAGGACGCTTAACGCCACAGGATGAAGAAGCAACTACCGTACCATCAACCTGCAGTTCAGGTGCGCACCAGTAGTTATGGTCATTGTTTCCTTCTCCTACCTGATAGCAGTACGCAACAACATGGTCGTCATCATCCAGGAATGTAACTTTCATGAAATAATCATTTATCCAACGAAGCTCATCCTCAACATGCTCATCAAGTCCCATTTCCTTATATGCGTCACGGAACTCATAATAACCCCAGCCAACTGTTGAAGCAGAGTAACTTCCTGGGAGGCCGAATTTTACGTGGTCACCAGCATCGTGCCAGCCGCCTGTGAGGTCAAGCGTACCGTTGCCGTCTGGATCAAGCCATTTCTTGTTTGCTTCAATGAATTTCTCGGACATGTTAACACCGACATAGAGATCGGGATCATCATCACCGAGATTTGGATTCGATTTTCCTTCATCTCCGGGTCCAATACCCTGACCGTCTCCGAGTTCCTCATCAGTCTTACCCTTGTTAACGGTTGGCATAGGGCTCATTGGCTGAAGCGGTATTTCTGCATCCTTAACGTGACAGTCATCACGCCAGGTATAATAGCCATCTTCGCCTACCTTGTCTCCGCACTTGTTTGCATCATAGAAGCAAAGAGCAAGCTGGAGAGCCTCCTGGAAATTGTGAAGGTTGTTCGGATTTTCTGGATCAACAACAGCAGCCTGTGCAGGAGATGCCGCAAATGAGCTGCTTCCAAGAAGAGTAGCCGCAGTAGTGATCAGAGCTGCGCTCTTCTTAAGTAAATCCGCTCGTTTCATGTAATACTTCCTTTCAAAGAATATTTAACACCTGAGAGAGGTCAGGTGATTATTTCAGCAGATCTTTTGCCTTTAGTCTGTCAAAAACAATATTATATCCGTCATTTCCGTCTTTAAGAGATCTGTTTACTCTGCTTATTGTAGCAGTACTAGCACCGGTCTCTGTTACAATACTATTGTAAACTCTGTGCTCATCAAGAAGTTTTGCAACGTGTAATCTCTGTGCAAATGATTTAAGCTCTATGCTGGTACAGAGATCATCGAAAAATTTGTAGCAGTCGTCAACTGTTTCGAGAGTAAGGATTGCTTCAAATAGAAGATCCATGCTATCTGACTTGATTTTATCGATCATTGTTCTAACTCCAATCTGCCGCAGGGGCACATAATATAGGAAAAATTCTATACTTTACATTGTAACACATTACAACGTAAAAGTAAAGCGTTACTATTTGATAAAATATATAAAAATTCCCCGACATTAAAGTACACCTTTAGTATATGATAACATACTATTAACTAAAAGTAAAGAAAAAACCGACAAAAAACGCAACTTTGTCAATTCTAAACAATTTGATATCTGCTCAAATGTATACTCTAACTCTTAAATTTTCAAATATTGCTTTTTAGTCCGAAAAATGCTATAATTTAATCGAAAATTGCGATTGGAGGTCGGACATTATGTTACATATTTACACAGGAAACGGAAAAGGTAAAACAACAGCAGCAACAGGACTTTCAGTTAGAGCAACTGGAGCAGGACTTATTGTGTATTTCTTTCAACTAATGAAAGACGGATCATCTTCTGAAATTGCTATGCTGAAGAGTTTAGGAGTAAATGTCAGAGCCTCCCGCAACTGCTGTAAATTCTCATATAAAATGAATGAAACAGAAAAAGAAGAAGCCAAAGCTGAACATAATCAGATTCTGAATGAAATACAGGATTTGTTAACTGGCAATAAAGCCGACCTTATCGTAATAGATGAATTCTTCTGTGCGCTATCTTCAAATCTGATTGATAGTTCTCTTGCCGAGCAAATCATACTTGGATATGATGGTGATACAGAACTTGTCCTAACAGGACGTGGAGCATGCGTTCCGTATACTGAAAAAGCTGATTATATTACTGAAATGCTTCCTTTAAAGCATCCTTATGACAAAGGAATCCATGCACGAAAAGGAATAGAATACTGATTTTTCATACTCAAAAAAAGAGGGAGCATTCGCTCCCTCATCTTGACCAGACCGATAAGCCGGGTTCTGTCGTGCGCGGCAATTTATCTACGCTTATCGTCGCCGATAAGCTCAAGCCGTCATTACTTCGTATCCGCCGAGCAGGCGTTAAGATACGAAGCACCAATAGACGTTGCATCGGGTAGGGTTTACATGGCAGCATGGTCTCCCATGCTCCGGTGAGCTCTTACCTCGCCTTTCCACCCTTACCGCATAAAGCGGCGGTATATCTCTGTTGCACTTGCCCTAAGGTCGCCCTCGGCTGCCGTTAGCAGCTACCCTGCTCTATGATGCCCGGACTTTCCTCATAAACTAAAACGTTTCCGCTGCCGCGTAGTCTGCTCGTTGATTATTCTAGCATTTTTGTGCCTTTTTGTCAAGCAACAAAAATCTGATATATATAGTATTTTACTGACAGGAGGATTATCTAAAGGCCCCTGTTTTTTCATTCTGGTATGCAGTTGTTCTGAAAAAACAAGTTAATTTTGAACTAATGGATTACTATTTTTCTAAGTCGTTGAGTATATATTATTCCATATCATCCGTTTTGTATAATTTCAACTAAGTGCTGGTCGGATTATCGAAAATTAATAGTAAATCTGCTTGACAATTTTACGTATAAATGATATACTTATAGTGTGTTATTTTAACTTGATGTTGCCATATTTTCTTACTGAACCATAATGGACACGCGACGATATCAAAAAACAAATATCAACTAAAAGAATACATTGCAAACCTTGATAAATACTCAGGCAAAGCCGACCTTCTTGAACTTGAGGTCATTGAATCTGAACATGCAAGAAACGGAAAGGAAGCTGTTCAGATGTTCTCTTACAGCGATAAAGGATACTATGATGCTATCCTTATGGATGTACGTATGCCGGAGATGGACGGACTTACAGCAACCCGGACGATCCGCGCACTTGATCGCCCGGACGCAAAGACTATTCCGATCATAGCTATGACAGCAAATGTCTTTGATGAAGATATTGAACGTTCCCTCCAGGCTGGAATGAATGCACATCTATCCAAGCCTATCGAACCAGAAAAGATATATGAGACTATTTCACGTCTGATTTCAGAATCAGATAAGACGAATTAATATAATCAACAACTTCATAGCATTAAGGAGGTTGACTGAATGAGAAAAACAAATAGAATCAAGAGACTGACTATAGATCTCTTGCTGACAGCCATACTTGCCTGTCTGCTGATGCCGTTTATGTCATCAGCAAATGAAGAGAAACAGAAGGTTGTCAGGGTCGGATGGTTTGATTCTTCATTTTGCTATTATGATCATTTCGGACGACGCTGCGGTATCGACTACGAGTATCATCAGAAGATCTCTGCATATACTGGCTGGACATATGAATATGTTGAGGACAGCTGGCCGAATCTGCTCCAGATGCTGAAAGAAGGAAAGATTGATCTGCTCAGTGATGTTTCCTATAAGGCTGATCGCGAGGATTACATGTATTTCTCAGATCTTCCTATGGGCACTGAGGCGTACTATATCTATGTTAATCTGAATAACAGAGATATCCAATCTAATGATCTTTCATCATTTAACGGAAAGCGCATCGGTGTTAATAAGGACAGCTTTCAGGAAGGATTGCTGAAGGAATGGGCTGAAAAGAATGATATCAGCCTGAAAATATCTGAGCTTACTTGTTCTGAAGATGAATCCATGGAGATGATCTTAAAAGGAGAAATAGACGGAATTGCCACTATATTCACCTTTGATTACTCTCGTGACGCTCTTCCCGTCAGCAGAATAGGCGACTCTGATTACTACTATGCAGTCAACAAACAAAGGCCTGACCTTCTGAAAGAACTTAATATGGCAATGGCTGAAATACAGGATTCAGATCCGTATTTCAATGAAAGGATCTCCAAAGATCGAATCTATAACAATAAAACCAATGCGCTGCTTACACCCCAGCATGAAGACTGGCTTGCAGAACATGGCGAGATACGGATCGGATACCGGAACAATTATCTTCCGTTCTGCGATACTGATGAAAAGACAGGAGAACTGACCGGCGCATTGAAAGACTTCCTTGCTCATGCTCAGAACAATCTCAACAGTCAGAATCTCAGCTTCAAGACAATTCCATATGATACTACTGAAGATGTTCTGAAAGCACTTGAAGCAGGTGAAATCGACTGTGCATTTCCTGTTTATTTAAGCACCTATGACGCTGATCAACGACAAATCATACTGACTGACCCTGCAATGGAAACGGAAATGAATGCCATAATGCGTATTTCAGACCATCAGGCTCTCTCTTCCGAAAGTCAGTTCACCTTTGCTGTCAACGAAAACATGGTAAACGTTGATACCTTTATCATGGAATACTATCCTAATTCTGAGAGGAAACCATTCAAAGGACTTCAGGCCTGCTATGATGCAGTCGCTCATGGTGATGCAGACTGTGTTCTTGTCAGCAATTACAGGATACCACCTGAAGAGGCGACTTTAAAGAAAAATAAGCTGTACACTGTCCCGACCGGTGAATCACTGAAACTATCTTTAGCTGTAAACAAAAGAGATCGAGAACTGTATTCCATAATGAACAAGACAGCTATCATTACCGATACAAGCGATATGGAATCCTCACTTGCTTCATATATGTATCATGAGCAGAAAACATCTCTCATGCAGTTTCTGAAAGATAACTGGCTTATAGTTTTAGCAGTACTGACTGTGGTATTCGCAGTCATACTCACACTCCTTAATCAGAAGCTGAAAGCAGAACGAATCGCTAACAAACAGAAGCACCTTCTTGAGAAAGCTGAACAGATCTCAGAACTACAGCAGACCGTTTCTTCTCTGCTCAACAATATGCCGGGAGTCTATTTCACCAAGGATGCCAATACCGGCGAATATCTTGCCTGTAACCAGATGTTTGCTGATTATGTCCACAAGGCTGATCCATCAACGGTAGTTGGTTGTACTGCTTCGGATTTCTTTGGTGAAGAAAAAGTTAAGCATTTCAATGAAGATGATAAGATAGTTCTTTCAATGGATGAACCGCTGATCTACTATGATACAATGGATGACACAGCAGGAAATCCGACAAAGGTCAAAGTCACAAAACAGAAGTATACAGACACTAACGGACGTTTATGCGTACTGGGAATATTCCAGGATGTTTCCGACACTCTCCGCATCTCCAGAGAAAATGTTTCAACCAAGGAATCCTATGAGAAGGCTCGTAGTAATGGCATCATCTTTACACATATCGCACAGGCTCTGGCACAGGGATACAAGGATCTGTACTATGTAGACCTGAATACAGAGGAATTCATAGAATACCGTTCCGACGACAGAGATGGATCTCTTTCCGAAGTCAGACGCGGATGGCATTTCTTTGAGGAAGGTCAGGATGCAGCGGAAGTAAATATTCATCCGGAAGACCGTGAGGACGTAATTAGGGCTATGGATCGTAAAACCCTTGTAGCCGCACTGGATCAGAACAACATTTTCATGATGACATACCGTATGATAATAAATCAGAAATCGGTGTATGTAAACATGAAAGTCACGCGAATGAAGGACGATGAACGCTTCATAATACTCAGCATAACAGATATTGATGAGCAGATAAAGCATCGTCAGGCTGCGCAGCGTGTACAGGAAGAACAAACTGCGTACAGCAGGATCAGCGCACTTGCCGGAGAGTTCCTATGCATCTACCTTGTCGTTCCTGAGACAGGACTATACCGTGAATACAGTTCAGCTGCTGGATTTGATTCTTTTGAAATGCCGAGTGAAGGCCAGAATTTTTTCTATGATTTCAGAGAAAATTTCATTAAGTCTGTATATAAAGAGGATCAGAACAGAGTTTTTACAGCGCTTACCATGGAAAACGCCCTGCAGGAAATAGAGCATAATGGTATCTTCACACTGACTTTCCGCATTATTGTGAATGAAGAAGCTCGTTATGTTCAGTTGAAGGCTGCCATCGTTGAGGAAAAGGACGGCAGACATCTTGTCGTTGGAGTCAACGATATCGATGCTCAGGTCCGCCAGGAAGAAGAATACGGAAGGCGTCTTGCACAAGCAAGAATAGAAGCAAATATTGACGCTCTTACAGGCGTTAAGAACAGAAATGCTTACAGAGTTTACGAAGAAAGACTGAATGCTCAGATCGAGATGGACCGCTCACCAGATTTTGCTATTGTACTCCTTGATGTCAACGACCTTAAGAAGGTCAACGATATTGAAGGACACAAGGCAGGAGATCAGTTCCTCAGAGATGCCTGCAAGATCATCTGTACAACATTCAAGCGCAGTCCAGTTTTCCGCGTCGGCGGAGACGAATTTGTTGCACTGTGCCAGGGCGATGATTTCTCCAGACTAAATGAATTGATACAGTTTATGAATGACCGTAATGAAGAAGCAATCGAAAACGGCGGCATCGTCATAGCAATGGGTGTATCGTGCTACGAACATGACTCAAAGGTCGCTCAAGTCTATGAACGTGCAGACCAGAAAATGTATGAGAATAAACGGGAATTGAAAGAAAAAAAGAAGCTAAAGAATTTATAAAGGTAGGAAAGTATGTATTATTCTGCAATCGGTCTTCTGGCAGCTCTTGTACTGTGTATCGTTAACTGGGATATACTTCGTGATTCACAGACTTATGACAAGCCTGCATGGAATACCTACAGGAAATTTCTGTTTTCTGTTCTGTTATATTATGTCACGGATATAATCTGGGGATTACTTGAGTATAAGAAGCTATCTGCAGCACTATTTGCTGATACGACCATTTACTTTATCGCTATGGCCATCGGAATTTCATTCTGGGCTGATTATACTGTAGCTTATCTTGATGAAAAGAACACATTCGGACGATTCCTCGTTCATACAGGGCGAACTATGACCGGGCTCATCATATGCATGACCATTGTTAATATATTCAAACCTGTGATTTTCACAGTAGACACCGAATGTGTTTATCGTGCTTTAACAATACGACATATCATACTGGTATGTCAAATACTATACCTGATCATCATATCTGTTCATGCGCTTGCCTCAATGATTAGATTAAGCTCCGAAAACAGCAAGCGCTTCAGGATACTGGCTTCATTTGGTATTATTATGGCACTATGTCTGTTTGTACAGATATGGTTCCCGTATCTTCCACTGTATTCCATAGCATATATGCTGGGAACATGCCTTCTGCATGCTTTTGTTGCAAATGATGAGAAGGAAAAGCACAAGAAGGAACTTGAAGAAGCGGAAAAGATTACAGAGCTAAAAGACAGATTCCGATCTCTTCTGGACAATCTGCCTGGAATGACATTCACAAAAGAGGCAGGAACATTGAAGTACCTGGCATGTAATCAGGCGTTTGCTGATTATGCTAACAAGGATACTCCTGAAGATGTAGTAGGTCTTACTGACGCACAGCTCTTTGACTCTAAGACAGCAGCACATTTTGTTGAAGAAGATAAAATAGCCTTATCTCTGAGCAAACCATATATGTACTATGAGGATGTTCCTGATGCTATGGGAAATACCCGTCAGCTCCAGACCACAAAGCTGAAATATAAAGATACAAAGGGCAGAGCCTGCGTACTTGGTATATGTCAGGATATCACTGATCTTATAAACATCCAGCATGAACAGGCAAAAACAAAAGATGAATATGAAAGCGCTGTAAAAACAGGTATAATGTATAATCAGATGGCTCAGACACTTGCCCGCGATTACACAGAAATGTTCTATGTAAACACTGATACTGAGGAGTTTACTGAATATCGACGCGAAAATGATGGAAGCACTCTTTCAGAGGTACGTAGAGGCTGGCATTTTTTCAGCGATTGTAAAGCGGAACTGAGTGAAATCATTTATCCTGATGACCGGGATTCATTCCTGACAGCAATCAATCGAAAAAAGCTGATGAAAGCTCTCAGCTGTAAGGATACATTTGTTACAACATTTCGACGGAATATAAGTAACAAACCACTCTATGTCAGCATGAAAGTCTCACGCATGAAAAGCGATGAACCAGTTATCATTATAGGATTCATGGATGTTGACGCTGAGATGCGTGAAGCAATAGCAAAGGAAAAGGCACTTTCAGATGCACTGTCCTCAGCTGAATCAGCGAAAAAAGCAAGCTCTACATTCCTTTATGGCATGAGTCATGATATACGCACGCCGATAAATGGGATCATCGGAATGGATTCTATTGCACTGAAGAACAACTCTCTAGATAGCAAAACCAGAGAATATCTTGAAAAAATTGATGACAATGCGCGACAGCTTCTCTCAATAATAAATGATGTTCTTGATATGAGCATGCTTGAATCCGGACAAAAGATACTGGACAAAAATGAATTTTCTCTCAATAAAATGCTCGAGCAGATTAATGAAAATATGATACCTCAATTCAGTCAAAAGGGAATTCCCTTTGAATGCATTTTGCCGGATATGACAGATGATTTTTATATCGGAGATGACAAAAAGCTCAGTAAAGTACTGACCCAGATACTCTCTTACGCTCTCAGATTGACTGATGAACACGGAAGTATAACTATGATAACAGAAAAAAAGGAGGAATATGGCGATCAGATAACTCTGGAGTTCTGTATCACAGATACCGGTATCAGTACGAATGCAGACAGCATCTCAGAAGAGTTTGATGCCTTTTCTAAGGATTATTCAAAAAGCAGCGATCTTGGTATTGCGATTTCAAAGAGGATCCTGGATTTGATGAATGGTTCTGTCACAGTCAGCAATGGGAAGGATAACATTACAAAGTTTGTGGTATCGATTACGCTCAGCAAGGGAGACATGAATGACTCAGAGTATTTCGGTGAGATTGATCCACTTGCTCTGAACATTCTTGTGGTAGATGACAATCCCGTCGAGGCTGAACACGCAATATTGGCGCTCAAAGAAGTCGGAATACGTGCTGAATCATGCACGAGCGGACAGGAAGCGTTGCGTAAGATTGAGATACAGCATGTCAAAAAACAGCCATACAGCATGATATTGATGGACTGGAATATGCCTGGAATGAATGGCGTGGAGACATCTTCAGCTATTCTCAAACAGTATGGAAATGAAAGTGTCATAGTTGCCATGACTGCATATAACTGGAACGATATCCAGGAAGAAGCAAGTAGAACAGGTGTAGAGCACTACCTCGAGAAACCCATTTTCTCAGAAAATATCCTTGAAAATCTTGGGCAGATCGCTCGACGCAGTCACATGAATATTTTCAAGGAGAAAAAGCAAGCTAGACTTCAAGGCAGGCGTATCCTGCTCGCAGAAGATATTGAGATCAATGCGGAAATACTTATAGATATGCTTGATACAGAAAATATTAAGGTTGATCATGCAAAAAATGGAAAGGAAGCTGTTGAACTGTTTGAGAACAGTACATCTGGAATCTATTCAGCAATTCTTATGGATGTACGTATGCCTCAGATGGATGGTCTGGAAGCAACAATGGCTATCCGTAACATGAACAGGGATGATGCCAAAAGAATACCAATCATAGCGTTGACTACCAGCTCTTTTGATGAGGATATTCAGCTTTCAATGCAAGCCGGAATGAATGCACATCTCAGCAAACCTGTGGAAGCAGATTATCTTATCAGAATACTTGGAGAACTGATCTATGAGTCTGAGCAATCACTGACACTGAATTAATGCTACAAAAAAATACAGAAGGACTTTCTGAGTGTATAAATTCAGAAAGTCCTTCTCTTTTTTGTCAACGTTATAATTAAAGATGATGACTAAGTGGTTCAAGCGGTATTCATTTAACCTCTTTCAGCAAGAAGTCCTCCACCTCTAAGGTGGTGGGATGAATTGCGTCCCTTACCGAAAAAACGCTTGACAACGCGCAAACAATATAGTATAATTAGTTCAGTCGAATATATCATGAAAGGCTGAAAT